>CAMVIO010000238.1 GCA_947167555.1 uncultured Selenomonadales bacterium | reverse complement strand
CAGCCTTCGCAATCAAACCGCCCATGAATCGCTCGCCCTTGAGCTGGGCAAGAATGCGTGATACTTCTCGAAGCATACCAAATCCTCCATCGAATTTACTATAAAAATATACTTCGACATTCACTTTCGTTTTCCTGCAAAAAACCGCAAGCGTGACGAAAATTCGTCGCACTTGCGGTTTTTTGCTGTTTCAAAATTTTTAGAAGCTCACGCGCACACCAAGATTGACTTTCACGTCACTGCGGAGATCACCGATATTTTTCGCCAGTTCCGCATATACGTTGCAGTTGTCGCCCGCCTTGACGTTGCCGCCGACCGCGAACTCCCACCAGTTGCGGACGCCGTCGCGATTGTACGCCGTATCACCGTAGCGGACATCAACGCCGCCGCCGAAATCATGGAAATAATTCGCTTTCAGGTACACATTCGCCTTGTCCCCGGCAAGATTCGCGCCGTAGGCCGCACCAAGCCGTACAATGGCATGGTTCACAGCGTCCACATGCGCCTCATCGTCCTGAATTGTATAGCCGACGCCGTTCATGCGCCCGAGAATCAGTTCTCCCGACGGCTCGATATAAGTGTTGTTCGGCAACGCATGACGATAGCCGTACTCGCCACTGATACTGTATGCCCATGTGCGGGAAGACGACTGCGCGTATTCGGGATCGCCAAGATTCGGCCATACCTTGTAATCATCCGAATACTCGCCGACTTTCGCAATCACATCATAATAGTGTCCGCGCTTCCCGACCCAAGTCCGATACAGCGAAAGCGTCGTTTCCCGCAAATCGCCGTTGCCCTGCGCAAACCACGAGGAACCGCTCATGTGGGACACGGCGAAACCTTGGTATTGGACGCCGTCCGACAGGCTCTTGTCCCAATCGTAGCCCACCTGCACCATGCTGTATTTCGCTTCCGCCGCGCGCCCGTCCGACGGCTTCAGGTCTCCATGACCGAACCGCGCCCACGCACCAGACTCCGCCGGTTTCAAGCCGCGCAGTTCGCCCATGCGCTTTTGCAGGTTGTTCGTCTCGGCGAGGAACAGGCTGTTCAGCGCAAATTTGCTATCCGCCGCCGTCATCGTGTTCTCGTTTGTTGTGGAGGTGGCAGGGCTACCGTCGACATTGATAGATTTCAAAAGAACGGTATAAGCACCGCCGGCATCCTCTACCTCAAGCTCCGCATTGTACGTCTTCGAGCCGTATGTGTAGGGCACAGCCTTGATGTTCGTTCCAAGTGTCAATGGCGATCCGCTCGTAACGATTGGATCGGAAGTAAACGTAGAAGTCAGCTCCGGATTCGTCACACGCACGCCGACATTCAACACCGACCCCGGCGCCATCGTGGTAATTTGAAGATTCGATCCTTCAAACACATACCCCATTTCAAATTCCCTGTAATCAGCAATCGTACCGCCCGCATAATATGTGCCTGTCCCGTGCAGTGTTCCTACTTGAGCAAAATAACGCATCCCTTCATAATACGTTGCCGCGTCGATAACGCCACCGTCAAGGTAAAGGTCTTCGATATTCGCATTTCCCATATTCCCCGTGACATACCAAGTCGACCCTTCGCCCAAGCCGATTGTTATTTTTTTGCCCATGTCTACTTGCATAATATTGCCCGTCATGGTGATCATTTTTCCGTTTGGCGCATTTCCTGCTGTATTCATTCCGATAGTGATGTCATTAGCGTCAGCTACTGCGTCGATCAGCGTCCCATTATCCCCCGTAATTGTCAAATCATCACCGCCATCGCCCGTGTAAAGATCCGCCTGCGCCTTCGTTTCCACCTTGTCCACTGTCGCCGCTTCCGCCGTCGCCATTCCAAACATACAAAAATCACGATTGCCGACGAGTTGGCCCCCCCCAATGGACATAATCGCTGCCAAAACCAACCGCGTCAATTTTTTGTTCCCGCGTTTTCTCATAATCCTTTTTCTCCCTTCTTTTTTGCCCGGTCGCGCCGGACAGATTTGAATGATGGAAAATAAAAATCCGAATATTACTATATGATGTTCCATGCAAAAATCCTACTGCACATGTGGACAGTTTTTCAAAAAATCGCAAATTTTCTTACCTGTACAATAGGACAGGTTTCAGTCATTGCAACGGGTTTCGGATTTTCATTTTTGAACATCAAATCTATAAAATTTACTGCAACAAAAAATGTGATATAATACCGTTGCAAGAAAAAACTATTATTCTGTGAGGTCCTAGTCTTGTTTCCGACACGATTGCTCCTATCCACGACACTGATCTACACCTATCTGATTCTCGTCTATACACTTGCCATGAGCGGCGCCCACGGCTTTTTCGATTTGGGCGGCGACGCCGCGTTCCTGATCGCCGCGAATTCGGCCCTGATTTCCTGCTCCGGCGCGGCGGGCATGGCCATCTTCGCCTTCGGGATTCGCCGCTTGCCCGAGGACGTCCGACGGCACGCGCCGCTTTGCGCGGTCGCCCTTTCCGCCGTCGGCCATTTGTGCCTGATGTTTGTCCCGTCGCTCTTCTCCCTCGGCGTCGTCCTGTCCATTCTCGGATGGGGCTTTCTGACCGCGCATATCTTGTATCGCGTGACGACGGAAATTCCCGCCGAAGTCTTTGGTCGTTTCATCGGCGTCTCTTACGGCCTGTCCGCCGTCCTGCAATTCGCCATCGGTGAGGCGGATGCCCTGAGTCCCGCCGTCCCGTTGACGCGGCTTCTGGCGCTGCCCTGCCTCGGCGCGTTTGCGTTCTTCTCCCGCGGCGAGAACGTCCCGCTGTCGTCGCAGGAAGCCTTGCCCGGATGGCGGCGCTCGTTTTTCCTCAAGAGCCGCGCCCAGCTGCTGCTCGGCGCGGCGCTGCTGTCCCTGTTGATGGGATTTTCCGACAGCGTGACGATCGCCCACTATCAGGAATTCGCCCCCGCCTTTCCCGCGTCACGGCTTTTCTACGCGGCGGGGCTGTTCTTCTTCGGCTGGCTGGCGGATCGACGGTTCGCGTCCCTGCCTGCGATCGTCCTGTTGACGAACGTTTATTATTTGTGGTTTCGTGGCCACACGAACACGGATCTGTTCCTGCTGCTCTCGGAGGTCGTCGAAGCGGTCTACGGCGCGCCGATCGTCATCCTGCTGACCGTGGGGTTCCTGCACGCGGCGGCCTCTTCCGACAGCCCGGAGCGTTGGGCGGCGATGGGGCGCATCGTCGGCCTGCCTTTGACGGTCCTTGGAATCGTGATCGGGCTCTCGCTTTGGCCCATCGTCTCGATGACGACGATGCTCGCCGTCTACACGACGCTGCTGCTCGTCGCTGTCGTGCTGCTATATCACGGCACGCTCGTATATTTCCGCGCGTTGCAAAGCGCCGCCGAAACGCAGGTCTTTTCCGTTCCCGTTGCCGCAGAGCTTCCGCTCGCAGAGTTCCCGGCAGGAAGCGGCGTCCCCATGCCGGAAGTTCCGCCCTTCCCCTCCGAGGCTGTAACGGAGGAAGGGATCGCACCGGAAGACGAAACGGAAACGATCTCGAAACCTGCGCCGACCGACGAAACGGAAGCAGACGAGGAGGCCTCTCCGCACGACGAGGCGGAACAGGCGGACGCCTTTGACGCCTATTGCCGCCGCTACGGACTGACGGCGAAAGAATCCGAGATCCTTGCGGATATCCTGAAAGGGAAAAGCGCCGACGCCATCGCCGAGGCGCACTTCATCACGAAGCGCACCGTCCGCTTCCATATCAGCAACCTATTGCACAAGACGGGCAACAAATCGCAGATTGCCATGATCGCCCATTTTCATCAGACGGCAGACAACGGCGTCCAATCGGAAACCGAAGAGAAAAAAAGCGGCGTTGTATAATATTACTTCG
>CAMVIO010000237.1 GCA_947167555.1 uncultured Selenomonadales bacterium | reverse complement strand
GCGTTATCGTATCGTGGAATACCGAGGGACCGGCCAACGAAGGCCAGAAAAACGTCGTCGTCCTGCCGGGCGAGATCAGCATCAATCCCCTGAACTGGAGGAGAGACGAGACCTATGCTTCGGCGGAGGAAAACTTGGGCGGCTATATTTATAACGAAGCTGCAGGGGCCCTTGAGATCGTCCCGAACGCTGCGGATGCGCAGCTGAACCTGAAACGGGGCGTCGTGATTACGACCACCAAGGTCATGGAGCCCGTAGCCGGTACGACCGTCTTTGGACCTGCCAGCTACCATGAGGGCGACTATGCTCTTTATTACAACAATATCAAGGCCAATGTCGCTGCGAGGATCGAGGCGTATACAAATTAACTTTCCCACCAACCAAATCACAGAATCGGAAACCTGACAACAAGGCGTCCTGCTTTTTAATATGCTCCCCTCATGATGACAGTTTTGTTTTTTTACTGTCTCTCATAAGGGGAGCATATTATACAATGCCGTTATTTGCTTTTTTCAATATTGCTATGTGCAGCCGGGTCAGGATTCTTCCGGAATCAGACGCAGGGAGCAGAGCTTTCCTGCGTTCTTTTTGTATTTCAGGAGGATTACGATTTGAATGACGAAAGCGGCCAGCGCCCCGACAAGCCCTATGGTTACGCCGATCATTTGCATATTTTCATCCTCGTGATACAGGAATTTGTTGTTTGCCGTGCAGGCGTCGTAAAGCGTGTGCATCAGGATCGGAATCAGGAGCGCGAAGAGATATTCTTTGGATGATGAGCCTTGGTTCGTGATTTTCTTATGCGCTGCCATGCCCAGATAATAGGTCATGACGATTCCGAATACAAGATGCCCGGCGATAAAATCCATCCGAAGCAAAAAACTGATCAGATCGGAGCCGTAAAGGGCTTCTTCGGGAAGCGTGAACCCAAAGCCTACGGCCGCTCCTATCAGCATATATTCATATACATTCCGCACGGTGTTCCTGAAGAGCTTGAATGCCGCCACGATCATAAGGAATTTCGCCAGTTCTTCCGTCAAACCGGCAGCAAGAAATGCTGAAATGACGGATTGCGCGAGAAGGGGATAGTCGGTGGGCGTATAGCCGACGGTGTTTATAAGGCTTCCCACGCATAAAAGTGTGAAAATGAACGAAAGCGGCAACGAGACGAGGCCGAGCAGGACAGGAACGATTGCCTGTTTTCGCCTGATCGGCTCGGGGACGTCCCGTGCAATCATTCTTCGATATAAGAAAGTCAAGACAACAAGAGAGATAAACATCGCAATGATTCCCATGAGATATATTTCCTTTCAAGTAAGATGGGGGGATAGATATAAGTGTGGTGACTTGGTTTCAGTTTAAGGACAACGGCAACTTTTGTCAAATGACATACGGACTGAATACGTATACGTTTCACCGCACCCGGCTTCTTCAAATTATCGACGTCTGTCGCATAGCGTCCTCCGGCTTTTTCGCGTCAACGGAATTTTGGCGATGAGGGATTATCATACGCGGTAAAATATGCTAGAATGGAAACATATTATAAATATTCTTTATTGGAGGAGAACTACGTTATGTTGGTGAACACTGTTATCAAAGATCGTATTGCTTATGTGAAGATGCAGGATCCAAAGCACTTCAATTGTCTGAGCGAGAATATGTGCCATGATCTGATGGACGCCATCGAGGACAGCTATAAAAAAGAATGTGTGGGCATCGTGCTGCAGGCCGAAGTCAATCGGCATGTCTGGAGCGCGGGGCATGACATCAAGGAGCTTCCGATGGACGGCAGCGACCCTCTGGCCTTCCGCGTGCCGATGGAAAAACTGCTGCGGGCGGTGCAGGACACGCCTATCCCGGTCATCGCCAGCGTGGACGGAACGGTATGGGGCGGCGCGTGCGACCTCTGCCTTTCCTGCGATATGATCGTCAGCACCAAGGACGCGACCTTTGCTATTACCCCGGCCAAGATCGGCATTCCCTACAATGCCTCGGGCATTATGCACTTCATCCACCAGCTCGGCATCAACAAAGCGCGCGAGATGTTTTTCCTCGCCCATCCCATCGAGGCGGAGGACGCGCTGAACGTGGGACTGATCAACCGTGTGACCGAGCCGGGCGAGTTGGACCAGGTGCTGGAGGAGCATTTCCTTGAACCGCTTCGCCGCAACAGCACGCTGTCCGTCAGCGCCATCAAGCGGCAGTTCCGCGTCCTGTCGCGGGATACCGCCACCCTCAGCGTGGAAACTTTCGAGCGTATCAACGCCTATCGTCATTTCGTGTACCAGGGTGAAGACTACAAGGAGGGCATCCGCGCATTCCTCGAAAAACGCAAGCCGAATTATAAAGGCAAAGCGTCGGATCTGGATATGGATCTGGATTAAGTGGAGGCGCCTGGCAGAACGGGGACATAATAACAATGTAGTGACCCCCATAAGTTGGACTTTTGGTCTAACTTATGGGGGTCACTTGAACGTGTGGAAGTCCTGTTTTCATCAATCCTTGGGAACCAGCTCTGCATAGGGCTCGCCCATGAGCACATGCTTGAAGGCGTCCCCGGTTTCTTCCGGAGGACAGAGCAGAGATACGTCTACGCAGGACTGGAATACCATTACGATATCGCTGCCGCCGAAGAGGAAATATCCCATCGGGTCTCCCTTTTGGACAACGTCGCCTACGGCCAGGTCCTTTTCCCAGTTGCAGGAGCAAATCTGCGACATGCCGATGGGGAGGACCGCCACGAGACCGTATTCCTCCGTATCCAGCACGACGCAGTCCCGGGTCTCTATCATCTGCCAGCCCGGGGTGGTATCCTCCAACACATAACGGGCGTTTTTGGCGTCCCATACGGTGATTCCTCCGGCGCCGTTGACGCCGGGAATCTTCCTGAGCTCAACGATCGTGCCGCTGACCGGGAAGTGATAGCGGTGATAATCGTTGACGTCAAGGAAGGTATGCGTCAGCGTGCCGCCGTTAAAGGCGTCGGCGTATTCAGAGCCCGGGCCAAGAAGCTGGGCGATTGAGGTGAAGTTTGCCGACTTGATGGCAACGCCTTCCTTTTGCACCAGATTGCCGGTCTCGTCGATTTTCCAAAGCCCCTGAGGTTTAGAGTCCGCAGGAGCGACGACCTCCGCATCGGCGATCGGGCGAACGGAGGGATCGATAAGATGGCGGGCAAACCAGTCGTTGAAGCTTGTCCAGACATTGTGATCCGCGTACCAGCCGTGCTGCATGTTCATGGTCGGGTCCTGCTTTATCTTCTGATAATAGCTGTCGTTCCAGCTCTCCTCCGTCGAGAGATATTTTCCCCAGGCGTCGGAATATTCGCGGCACCATGAGGCGATGGGTTCATGGTATTGAAGCGTCGGATAATAATAGCCCCGTCCCTCCAGCTCCTTCAGCGGCTGATCCAAAAGGAACCAAATATAATCTACGCTCTGGTCGATATGGTTGTAGAGCGTGGGACAAGAAGCGTCCTTCAGTACGGTCCACGGCATGCATGTGGCAGCCCAGTCCAAAAACTCATAAAGTTCCTGAATGCTCTGTACCGGATTGGTGTTGTGGTCAGGATTGATTTCCTTTGCCTTTGCGATGGATTTTTCCATGAGAGCCATCAGCTCCGGATCGGACTCCAGACATCGCATCATGGCGACGGCAGGCTTTGAATGAGGAGGCTGATGGGAGGCTGCCGCCTGCGTATTTAAACTGAAGATGATGAGCAAGAAGCCGAGCAGCAGAGCAGAGAGTTTTCTTTTCATAAATGATTCCCCCTTCATCGGTCTGTGAAAATTGATTCTAAAATTTCCTTTACTATCGTATTTTATCATATTTTATCCATTTTTGCT
>CAMVIO010000236.1 GCA_947167555.1 uncultured Selenomonadales bacterium | reverse complement strand
CCAAGCTGCTCAATCGTGGCAAGGACGTTTTCCTTGGTCAGCATCGAGTTGGAACGTTCCAGATCGTCCGGATAGACGACGCTTTCGCCGTTTCTCCTCGAAGTCGCGAAGAAATCCGTGCCTTCCTTCGGAATCTCGAAGCGGTCAAACTGGGATGACGCGCTATATTCCACATAACGCTCGGTCTCGGGATCGACAACATAGATGCAGATATAATCCCCGGCCAGCGCGTTGATGCGTGAGAATGCGATGCGCTCTTCTTTCATCTGTTCCTCCGCCTGACGCCGTTTGACCTGCTCGTCAATATCCGTCACGCCGATGATGATGAAACGGTCATCGTCGTCCATGCGCGAAATCCGCAGGTTAACATAGACCGAGCCATTGTCCGAAAGCAAACGGTAAGGCATCATGAAGGTACCGTCCCGCTCCAGCGCGTTCAAAAGATTCTCGCGATCCAGCGCCCTCACGACGGCGTCCCGGTCCTCGGGATGCACCACCCGACCGATATCCACCTTGCAAGTCTCAAAGAATTTCTCGCCGCGACGCGTCTCCGTGAACTCGCCGCTTTCTTCGTCTGTGCGGTATTCGATGAACACCCCGGTGTCGAGATTGACATAGTAAAAATCGGAGTAGCCCCGGGCCAATGTCTTGGCAATATGGGTGAAAATGACGCTTGAACTCTTCACCCTTTCGTATGCTTCCTTGGTGGCGGCGTTTTCCCGCTGGATACGCAGCTCGTCCGTCATATCCTGGCAGACGCTGAGCAAGCAAAGGCGACCGGAGGCGTCGATGTATTTCAGCTTTGTCGTCTGGAACTGCTTCTGGTGGCCGGCGGCATCCTGCACATCCTCAAAAAAGACATAAGGCTCGACCATCGCCAGAGCCAGATGGTCGTCCTCGGCAAAATGGCGCGCCGTTTCCTCGCCGAATAAGTCCGCGTCGGTGAGACCGACCACGGCCTCCGGGCTCGGCTTGTGCGCGAATTTCGCAAACGCTTGGTTGCAGGCCAGATAGACGCCGGTCTTCGCGTCCTTGGAAAAGCTCAAGCCCGGTATGTTGTCCAACAGGGACGTCATGGACTTCTGGAGCTCGGCCACCTTTGCGGCTTCCTCCAGCAGCCGCTGCTGTTCGTGCGCTTTCCGTTCCGCTTTCCGATTTTGCAGGATTAGGGCAATAACCAAAAGTCCCACCACGAAGATGCTTAGGGCTCCGCCCCAATGCTCGCTGAAAAACCGGAAAACGGATTCCTGCGAATCGGAGAGGGAGAAACCCTCCGACACCGGCTCCGACTCCCTTCGTTTCGCCAAGTGTGCCACTTTTTTCTCCATGGAATAAATCGCGCGCCCCGGCTCCGCGGACGCGGAAGACGCTTGCCCGTTACTCGCCCATGCCGGGATTGGCGTCGCCGCGCCCATGACGAGCGCCAGCAGCAAAACAATCCTTGTCATCCTTTTCAGGCCCTTATAAAGCTTCCCCATGGTCCGCCTCCGAACGTTCCTACGTGCCTTTTCTATTGTTACTATGGTACTATTCTATACATTCATTATTTTTCCTGCAAAAAATGAAACCCCAAGTTCAAAAATTTCGAGAACGATCGCGAAACATTGAGAGTGCCGATAAAATATGATATACTATCGAAAAATGTCCAAAAGAATTTTTGAAGCGCCCCAAAAAGGATCTCCCTTTGTTTTCGCAAACAAAATCTTCCGTTGCGAGGGAACGCTATGCACTATTACTATACCTCCATCGTCCTGCTGGCCGCCGCGATCCTGATGATCGAGAACCATGATATCCTGTTTGACCGCGCCGTCACCAATAATATTACCGCCAGGGAAACCTATCGGAAGTTCCTGTTCGCCGTCCTGGCATATTACGCCGTCGACGCCCTTTGGGGCGTTTTGGACAGCCTTCATGCCGCCTCTTTGCTTTTCGCGGACACCACGATTTATTACATCGCGCTGGCTTCCGGCGTGCTGTTCTGGACGCGGTTCGTGATCGCCTATCTGGCCGAGGAAAACGCTTTCAGCCGCTTCCTTTTCTACGCGGGGCATATCTTTTTCGCATCCGTGCTGGCCATCGTAATCCTGAATTGCTTCGCGCCGCTCCTGTTCTGGATCGACACGGACGCCTCCTATCATGCCAGCGTCGGCCGGTACGCGCTTCTGCTGGTTCAGATCCTGCTGTTCCTGTTGTCGTCCATCTATGCGCTCCGCAGCATGAAGGGAGCGCCGGACGCGCTTCGGAAACGCTTTCGGACGGTTTGCCTGTTCGGGCTGACGATGGCTGTCTTCCTTTCCATCCAGTGGAGCTATCCGCTGCTCCCGCTTTACACCATCGGATATATGCTGGGAACCTCCCTGGTGCACACCTTCGTGATCATCGACGCCAAGGACGAGTACAAGCAAGGGCTGGAGGACGCCCTGCAGCGGGAACAATCCCATCATAACGAGCTGAAATTCGCATGGCAGACCGCCTATACGGATTCGCTGACCGGATTGAAAAACAAGCTTGCCTATATCGAGACGGAGGAGCAGAAGGACGTCCTGATCTCGAACAGATCCGCCATGCCATTCGCGATCGCGATCTTCGACCTGAACGACCTGAAAACGATCAATGATTGCTTCGGGCACAAAGCGGGCGACCAATACATCATCCGCGCCGCCCGCCTGATCTGCGAGCATTTCAGGCACAGCCCCGTTTTCCGCATCGGCGGCGACGAATTTGCCGTCCTGCTGGAAGGACAGGATTTCGAGGACAGGGACGCCCTGCAGCACAGCTTCGACAAGATGATGGACGAGGCCAACCGCCAAAGGAATACGCTGATCATCGCCATGGGCCTCTCGGATTACGACGCAGAAGAGGACCACGCCTTCCATCATGTATTCGCGCGCGCGGACCACGAAATGTACCTGCGCAAGCGGCAACTGAAACGCGACGCGGAAAAACGAGCCGAGCCACAGGAAACAACGGCATAAAAAAGGCGACGCAGAAAGCGCCGCCATTTTTTATGCCGCTTTTTATACCTTGAACTTGCCCGTGGCGTCCTGAAGCTCTGTCGCGAGATCGGCCAGCGCATGGGACGCCGAAGCGATCTCCTGGCTGGACGCCGACTGCTCCTCGGCCGCCGCCGAGATGGTCTGCGTCTCCTCGCTGGTGGCGCGGCTCACCTCGTCGATGTTGTCCATGGCGGCGACGATGCCCTGCATTCCCGTCTCCACCGTCTGCACCGCATGGTTGATTTCTTCCATTTCCGTCTTGATGGACGATACCCGCGCCGTAATGTCCTGGAACTGCTCGCCCACTTCGCGGATGGCCTGCGTGCCGAGGGCGACTTCGTTGGTGCCCGCTTCCATGGCGACCACCGCTTCCGCCGTGTCGTCCTGGATCGCGGAGATGCGCTGCTTGATTTCCTCCGCCGACTGCTGGGACTGCTCCGCGAGCTTGCGGACTTCCTCCGCCACCACGGAGAATCCGCGTCCGGCCTCGCCGGCCCGCGCCGCCTCGATAGCCGCGTTCAGCGCGAGGAGGTTCGTCTGGTCGGCAATCGCCGAGATGCTCTCGACAATCGCTCCGATTTGCTTCGAGTTCTCGCCCAGCTTCTTGACCACCTGCGCCGAGTTCGCCACGCTCTGCTCGATGCCGTTCATCTTGTCCATGGCGTTCGTCATGAGCTGGGCGCCGTGGTCCGCCGCCCCCGCCATTTGCTCGGTGTTCTCGGCGACCGTCGCCGCCTTTTCCGTCATGGCGTTGATGTCCACGAAGGCGTTGTCGATGTTCTGCTTCGCTTGGTCCACGCTGGTGAGCTGCTTGTCCATGCCCCCCGCCACTTCGGTGACGGTCTGCGCCACATGGGTCGCCGC
>CAMVIO010000235.1 GCA_947167555.1 uncultured Selenomonadales bacterium | reverse complement strand
TTAATGTTTCGTGCGGACGGGAGTGATCACATAAATAAAATTCTCGTTGTCCGGTTCCCGGACGAGAGCCGGCTTCAAGGAATCGTTGAGCTCCAGGATAAAAGATTCGCTGTTGATGATTTTCAAGACGTCGATCAAATAAGAAGCGTTGAAAGCAATCTCGATATCGTCTCCCTCGATGGCGGCCTGCATTGTCTCTTCCGCCTTGCCGACTACCGGATTATCGGAATAGATATGGACTTCTCCCATATTGAACATCAGCTTTATGGTGTTATATTCAGAAGAACGGGCAATCAAGCCAACGCGGGAAACCGCCGACAGGAAGGAGGCAGTCGAGAGCGTGACGCGCTTCGAGAATTCCGAGGGAATCGCACGGCGATATTCGGGATACCTGCCTTCGATCAGTCGCGTCGTGATATAAAGCCGCTCGATGTTGAAGCTCATTTCGCTCTGTGTGCAGGTTATTTCCACTTTTTCCGGTATCTCGCTGGACAGGATATGCTGTATTTCCTCCAATATCCTCTTGGGAATCACATATTGGCTGAGCCCTTCCAGCTCGCTTTCTATATTTCCCTCGTCAAAAGAGAGACGATGGGAATTCGTCGCCACCATACGAACCTTGTTCCCTTCTATCTCCAACAAGGCTCCCATAAACAGCGGACGTGTCTCGTCCGTCGCGCAGGAGAAAATAGTCCGCCGGATCAGTTCTTTCAGCACGACGCTGTTGACCGTGAATTTCTTTCCCTCTCTCATGGGAATGATTTTCGGGAAATCTGACGCTTTCATGCTCAAAAGAGTAAACGTGGATTTACCGGAAGAAATCTTGATGATTTCCGTGGAGCGGTCATATTCTATCATGACTTCCTCATCCGGAAGCGTCCTGACGACCTCATAGAAGTACCTGCCGGAAACTACGATCTCGCCCGGTTTCTCCACCTCCGCCTTCACATGGAGGATAACACCGATTTCGTAATCAGTGGATTGGATTTCCAATCCATCGTCATTCGCATGGATATAGATTCCCGACAATATAGGAGTCTGAGGTTTGCTTGCGATGGAACGCCCCGCGATCTGTATAGCTTGAACGAGTTCCGATTTCAGGCAAGAGAATTTCAAGATTATTCACCCCTTGTTTTATTGTGATATTAATATATAAATATTTAGTAGTGATAGTAATAGGGAGTGTGGAAATGTGTATACTTTGTCGAAGCAGCGATATTGGCTGTCTTTTTTCTTGTTCATAAAAATGTTGAAAAGGGGACCTTTATATCCACATAATCACAGCAGTCACGAAAGAGGTAAATTATGCACATTTTTTATACAATTTCTTTCACGCCTTTTCCACAAGAAAAAACGAACTTACATTTTTTGGATTCTTTCGACCAGTTCGTTGATGGTTTCGTTGAATTTGGCGTTTTCCTGGCGCTGCTTGACGATCTTGTTGTAAGCGTGCATGACCGTCGTATGGTCGCGGCCGCCGAAACGCTCGCCGATCTGAGGGAGCGAAGCGTTGGTCAGCTCGCGGCAGAGGAACATGGCCACCTGACGGGCCAGCGCCAAAGCTTGCGTGCGTTTCTTGGAAAGAAGATCGCTTGTCGTGATCTTGAAATAGGAAGCGGTCATATCCTGTATCAGTTCCAGCGTGATGGTCTTCGTCGGTTCCGTAGGATAGACGTCTTCCATTGCCTTGGTGGCGAGCTCAACCGTTATATCCTGATGATTAAGGGAAGCTTGAACGATCACGCGTGTCAGCGCGCCTTCCAGTTCGCGGATATTGCTGTTGACGCGGTTTGCGATGAAATAGAAGACGTCGTTCGGGATGTCCAGGTTTTCCATCATAGCCTTTTGCTGCAAGATGGCCATACGCGTCTCGAGATCCGGCGGCTTGATGTCGGTGGTCATTCCCCATTCGAAACGGGAACGGAGCCTGTCCTCGATGATCTTGATCTCCCTCGGGTGACGGTCTGCGGACAGGATGATGGTCTTGTCCGCGTCGTAGAGGGCGTTGAAGGTATGGAAAAATTCTTCCTGTGTGCGTTCTTTCGTATAAAGGAACTGAACGTCGTCAACCAGGAGGACGTCGATGCTGCGGTATTTTCTCTGGAATTCTTCCGGCTTGCCTTCCCGGATGGAAGCGATAAAGTCGTTCAGGAACCGTTCGCTGGAAATGTAAAGAACGCGCATGCTGGGGTTCTTTTCCAATATATAATTCCCGATAGCGTGCATCAGGTGCGTTTTTCCGAGTCCCACGCCGCTGTATAGGAAAAGAGGGTTGTACCGTTCCAGCTGCGGGGATTTCGATACGGTCAGCTCCGCAACGGCGAGAGCTGATGCGTGCGCCATCTGGTTCGAATTGCCCCGGACAAAATTCTCGAAAGTGTATTTTTCCTTCAGAGAAGAATGATCGCCGGGCATCACGGGAGCAAAATGGGAATTTGAATCGGAGCCTGATTCTTCGGAGAGGGATTTGTCGGCGACAAAAAGGGAAGTCTGGGAAGTGTTGACTTCATATTTTTTATCGTCATTCTCTTCTTTTTCAGAATCAGACTCTTTTTGAGTAGTAGTGATATCGATATCTACTTTTTTCCCGGTGATGGTAAAGACGGCGTCCTTGATAAAAGGAATATAATGATCCTTTATATAATGAAGGGAAAAATCATTGGCAACGCCGAGAGAGAAGGAAGTATCGTCCAGGGACAGAGGTACGATGGGAATCAGCCATCTTTGACATTCGCTTTCCGTTATCTTGTCCGTGTTGCGGAAATTTTCAAGTACCTTATCCCAGATTGATTGCAGTTCTTTTTGTTCCATGAAGCTTTACACCTGCCAAAAAAAGGTAAAAAGAGGTCAAAAAAATCCGTTATCCACATTTTTATCAACAAATGTGGATAACTTCCGAAAGATTTAACAGATATACCGACGATATTTTATCAGACAGGACGGAAGGAATCAACAATTTTTGGAGGAAAATTAAAAGTTCTATGTGTTGACACCGCGCGGCCTGTAGTCTATAATCAATAAAGCGATTTTTCGGCTCCCTGCCCGATAACGGCGGGGAATTGAAAGATAGGATACCTGAAAACAGAGAGGAGGAAAAGATTTGAAGCGCACATATCAGCCGAACAAGCACTATCGCAAAGTTACGCATGGTTTTCGTACCCGCATGAAGACGAAAGGCGGCCGTCTCGTTTTGAAGAAGCGTCGTCAGAAGGGCAGAAAGAAACTTTCCGCATAATATGACTTCCTTTCACAGTGGGGTTCTGAATTTTATGCTGAAACTGCCAAAGCGCAACATCCTGCGCAGTCAGCGGATGTTCCAGGAAGTTTATCTTCATGGACGTTCGTGGGCGAATCGTTACTTGGTACTTTATGTCTTTCCGGTAATCGGGCTGGAAAGGAAAGCGGGGTTTGCCGCCGGGAAAAAACTGGGGAATGCCGTGACGCGCAATCGACTCAAAAGATTGATGCGCGAAAGCTATCGGAAAAACCAAGCTCAGCTTGCAGAAGGATTTTATTGTCTGCTCGTCGCGAGAAAGTCCGCAGTCGGCGTCAAACAGCCGAGAATGGAAAGAGCCTTCCTGGAATTGGCCGGGCGGGCGTCTATCCTGCTTTAGGGGAAAGTAGAAGTTTGAGATGGTGAAAAAGTTTTTTCTTTTTTTGATCCGGTTTTACCGCGTGTATCTGTCTCCGATGAAACTTCCCTGTTGCCGTTACGTTCCGACGTGTTCGGAATACGCGGCTATCGCAATCGAAAGATACGGGGCCGCAAAAGGCGGATGGTTGGCCGTGAAGAGGATTTTCCGCTGTCATCCGTTCGGGAGCAGCGGATATGACCCCGTGCCGTAATCAGTAAAAGAGAAATGCCCGGG
>CAMVIO010000234.1 GCA_947167555.1 uncultured Selenomonadales bacterium | reverse complement strand
GATATAGGAGAAACAAGAGGCACAGCGCAAAAATATTGTATACAATAGATAGGGAATTCATTTGAAACAAAAAACGGCAGATTTTACATCGTGTGCAAAATCTGCCGAAAAATACTCCACACAATCAAGAATCACTCTTGGATAAAGGTGGATTCATACAACACAATCCCTTCCCGGCTCACATTTTGATAAAACGGATGCGCTTTGTGCCAATAATCGAAATAGCGCTTGCTTCGTGCGGAATATTCCACATAGACGCTGTGCTCCAAGTCGAAATCGTATGTCATGGAAGCCAAAGCATCAGTTCCCGCACGGCCCTCATCATGGTCGCCATTGACAAGAATCATAATATCAATGTCCGATTCCTGCGTATAGTCGCCGCGGGCATATGAGCCATAGAGAATAACCTTTGCTAATTTTTCCGCATAGATGGTCTTTTACTTTTGCGACATATTCCGCAAAAAGTGCTTGCAGTTTGTTGTTCAAATCCCTTTCCATGATCCACTTACCCTAAAAAGATACTTTCTGCTGAATCAAGGCATTGAGCTTATCCGCAACCTCTTTTTTGCATTGTTCAATCAGAAGATATTGTTTTGCAATCTTCTGTTGTGCGATAAGGCTAATTGTGCCGTCTTCATCAACGGGAAGACCGACTTGTACATTTTCTATCATAAATGGCGGCAATGAAGTATATTCATTTTGTCCTTGGTCTCCTTCCCGACCTTTCCTCAGTGAACGAAATAGAGGCTCTAAAATGTATTTCATATAATGCAAATCGAGGTGCTCCGTTTTAGGAATCAAGACACCTCTATGGTTTGTAGCAGAAAAGGGCGCATTGTGAACCATCATATATCCAGCCAATCCATCAATCGTCCACGACAAACAAGGAACATCATAATCATAGGAATCAATTTGCGCAAACTCACCAAATGTATTACCGGAGAACAACAAATACTCGCCTTTATGATTTTCCACATAAGTCCGAGTGTATTTCCCACGGCCCCGCTCAATCTTAAACAAATCAGATAAAACACGGGGCTCTACATGAAATAGCTCTTCCGCTGCTAATAGCACCTTCAACCGTCTCAATCGAGCAAGATATTCTTTTGCAACACGAATCGTCTCATCATAGCAGTTCGCCAATTGTATTGTTATTTCTTGCGAATCCATATCATAAGCATCGCCATTTGATACGGGGATATCCACGGTAACAGCTGACAAATGGGCAACATTGGCTTTATTTGCGTGGTTAAATCCATATTTTTCCTTCATATTTAACAGTTTAGTCATCACATAAGGAATCTTAATATCAGCGCGTACTGCTTTGATAGCAATTCGATCCGTATTGATATAAAACGGAGTTGTATGAAGGATAAAATTTCGCCCTGCCGATCCATCTCCATTGGTCGCAAATGAAAAAACAGGGGAATCATTGGAAGCTAAGATTGGCGCCTTTCCCGGAAAATCCTTGATATAGGCAACGGGGATTTTTCCAGCAGTAAATACTGGAATGTCCATTGGATTTTTTGTGTCCATTTGCTCTAAAAGAGTCCGATTCTTCCCCAAAGTCTTTGAGAGAATCGCAAAATGCTCTTCATCAATCAAATTGACTGTTTTTTCTTTTCCGCAGGATTTTTTTTTTGCTTCAATGAGTTCATCAAAAGGAGCTTCACATTCTTTCAATGCATTGGACGCATCTTCAATAAATGCACGGAAAGAAGAAATGTCCATTTCATCTTTGTCATCTTCAATCCCTAATTCAATACGTTCCTCTTTGCTCCACCAACGTTCAACGCACCAATGTGAGCCTTCATAAAAAGCATCAATGCCGACAATCTTGCAACGCTTATCTTCTGTCATAAAATGTTCTTTTGCACCTTTGAACATATTGAAAAGCCGTGTTGCCTGCTCCAAATCGTTCTGTTCCATGTCAAAGCGATACATATCGCGAGTTTCACCAATTTCTGAACAGAAGTACGTGAACACAGGTGTTGTTTGTCGTTGCAACGTAGACACGCCGTCCACTCTTGCAGGAATTTTCTTTGTCAATGCCACAATATACGTCTTCTTATTCGTTGTGAAGAAGGTGTTCAATGGCAATGAAATCACACCATCAAGGTTGCAATGTTCCAAGATAAAGTCACGCATCTTTTTGTCGTTCCCTCGGTTCATCAACCCATCCGGCACGACGATAAACGCTTTTCCTCCCGGCTTCAGCGCACGTACAATCCATTCCATAAAAAGCCCTTCGATGCCCAAGGCGCTCACCGAGTAATGTTTTTTCAGACGTTGACTCTTCCCGATTTCCTCTTTCAGATTGCTGCTCCCGCTCATAACGTAAGGAGGATTCGTAAGTATGAGATCATATTTTTCATTTTCAGGATGTGCCAGCGTTCCCAAGATAGAGTTCGTTTGGAGCAGAAAGGTATCATTGAAAAGTTGCGCGAATTGTTTCGTCATTTCCGTGCTGTGGTGCTCTTTAAGCAAAGCAGAAAGATAAATCAGCATATTCGCCTTGGCAAGGATAATAGTCTTTTGTTCTTCTTTGTCAAAGCCTTTGTCCAACCCAACCAACGTAATTTGAGGATTCAAAGTATCGCCGTCAATCGCGTAAAAACGCGGCAAATCATTCAAGACAAGTTCTAAAAGAAATTTCCCCACTCCGCAGGCAGGATCACAGACAGTCATCCCCGGAGCAAGGTCAACCATACGAACAATTGAGCGCACAACTTTCAAGGGCGTAAAATATTGCCCCCAATTCTTCTTACTGATAGATTGCTTCAAAAATGTTTCAAAGAGTTTGCTCTTGAAGTCATAGTCAATATTCTCCAAAGAGCCAAATTCTGAAAACCGCTCCAGAATCCGCCGAAAGACAGTAGCATAGCCTTCAACCGCTTCATCATCTTTAGATACGAAAATCGTGCCGTTAATAATGGTCGTTCTATCCTTGGGATTGGCAGGAAACAGTTTTTTGATATGGGGACGAATATTTGCCGCATAGGTGGTTAATATGGACTCATCCGTATTGTTTTCACCATATTGTGCAATAAGATGGTAAAACGAGTACATACCCGTTAATACACCAAGGTCGCTTAGGTATTTGAAAATAAAAATCTCCACGAATGTATAAAGACAATTTTCCGGAGTCGCTCCCGATACAGCCCAAAGATCCTGCCACACTTGTCGCGCCAGGGGCAACGGATCAACGCTGGCAATCGGAAGGAGCTTGTCATTGTCTGCCGAAATGGAGGCGCAAATCTTTTGGAGCAGTTTTATACATTCCAAACTTGTGCGGTCAAAGTTCAACGTAATGCGGCTGCCATCCTCCTGCATAATTTCATTTCCGTTGGCAGGATTTATCCAAAAAGACTTTGTCCCATCTGTAACGATGTAAGCTTTCGCGTGAAGTACTGCCGCAACGTCAATTTCCTGTTTCACGGCTGCTTTAATTTGAGCTTTCGTCCGAAGTTCCTGCGGCGTTTTATATTCGATAACCGCTATTATATGGGGCTTTTTCACAATCACGGCATCCGGCTTCTTTTTTTCCAGTTCGCCGTAATCATAATTCGGAATAAGTTTTGCCGCCTTGAGTTCTTTCAGCGAGGTTGCTCCTAAGTTATAAAAAGTCCATTCTCCCATTTTTTCCGGCTCGGAAAGCACATTGCGCTGAATCAACTCTTCACTCATGACGCCAGCTCCCTTCTGATATTTACAACAATATGTTCGGCATTTTTAGAATAACACAAAGTGACCAAAAAATCAAACATAAATTCGTTTCATGTATTAATTTTTCCCCCTGATTGCCCTTGCCGCTTTCTCCACGATGACGTAGAACACCGGGATCAGGTACACGCCGATGACCGTGGCGAAGGTCATGCCGCCGA
>CAMVIO010000233.1 GCA_947167555.1 uncultured Selenomonadales bacterium | reverse complement strand
CCCGCGATGGCGATCATGTCGAGGCCCACCGAGCAGACGCAAGTCATCGCTTCGAGTTTTTCCAGCGAAAGGCTTCCGCAGTTCACAGCGTCGATCATGCCCGCGTCCTCGCTGACCGGGATGAACGCGCCGGAAAGGCCTCCGACATGGGACGAAGCCATCAGGCCGCCTTTTTTCACCGCGTCATTCAGGAGCGCGAGCGCCGCCGTCGTTCCCGGAGCGCCGCAGCTTTCAAGTCCCATCTCTTCCAATACGTTCGCCACGCTGTCGCCAACGGCGGGCGTCGGAGCCAGCGACAGGTCGATGATGCCGAAGGGCACGCCGAGCCGCCGCGACGCTTCCCGCGCCACGAGCTGGCCGACGCGGGTGATCTTGAACGCCGTGCGCTTGACTGTTTCGGCGATTTCCGTGAAGTCCGCGCCCTTCTTGTCCTCCAGCGCGTGCTTGACGACGCCGGGGCCGCTGACGCCGACGGAGACCACCGTCTCCGCCTCGCTGACGCCGTGGAAGGCGCCCGCCATGAACGGATTATCCCCCGGCGCGTTGGCGAAGACCACGAGCTTCGCGCAGCCGATGGCCTGACGGTCGCGGGTCAGCTCCGCCGTGCGCTTGATGATCTCTCCCATCTCCCGCACGCAGTCCATATTGATGCCCGCTTTCGTCGAGGCGAGATTGACCGACGAGCAGACGAGATCCGTCGAGGCCAGCGCCTGCGGGATCGACTGTATCAATATGCGGTCGCCGTTGGTGAAGCCTTTTTCAACCAGCGCCGAGAAGCCGCCGATGAAATTGACGCCGACTTCCTTCGCCGCCTTGTCCAACACCTCTGCCACCGGCACATAGCTGTCCGTCTTGCACGCTTCCGCCGCGATGGCGATCGGCGTCACAGACACCCGCTTATGGATGATGGGGATACCGTACTCGGCCTCGATGTCCTCTCCCGTCTTGACGAGGAATTCCGCCGCCGTCGTGATACGGTCGTAGACATTGTCACAAAACTGCTTGATATTCGGATGGGCGCAGCCGCGAAGCGAGATGCCCATCGTGATTGTCCGGACGTCGAGCTTGTTCTCGGTGATCATCCGGTTTGTTTCCATGATATCGTCAACGGTAATCAAGTATGCACGCCTCCTTTATTACACAACGTGCATGACGTTGAAAATGTCCTGATGCTGCGCCTTGATCTCGACGCCGATCTCTTCGCCCTTCTTCTTGAGCTGGGTCGCGAGCTCGCCGAGCTTCACATCGTCGTCCGTGGTCTCCGCCAGCATGACCATATTGAAAAAGCCGTCCATGATGTTCTGGTTGATGCTCAGGATATTCACCTTGTTCTCCGCCAAAAGGCTGCTGACCGTCGCGATAATCCCTACGCGGTCTTTTCCGACGACCGTGACTACAATTTTCATAGCGTCTCCTCCATTTTTCCTTTGTGATAACACTTTCGCGTTAGATGCAGTACATTAACTCCTTATATGATAGGAATATTTAACTTTGTAATTATATCAAAGAGACTGGCTGCGCGCAATCAGTTTTCTTCTGTGAAGCGGCGGCAGAAAAAACGTTTCTCTTATCCTTGTCCGTATCGTATATCCTGTTGATATATTTCCTCACGCGACGCTGCTCTGACCCTCTTGAAAGCCCCGACAACGTAGAAGACGATGAATATGACGAAAAGCGCCAGTACTATGAACAGATACAGGAAAGGATTCTCGACATCCATCTGCAGCAGGGCGATAGAAAAATCATAGACGCCGTGCAACAGCCAGGGGATAATCAGAGCGCGCCGACAGAACCTTCCCTTCTCGGAAGGATCGCTTGCCTGCATGGCTTTGGCTATATTGGTTCCCATATAAACCGCATAGACAAAATGACCGAAAATGCCGAATATGACTCTCACCAGCAATCCGGCGTCGCCAAACATATACACTATGTTTTCCGCGGCTGTGAATCCTGCTCCCACCGCTATCGCAGCCACGACCATCTGATACGTGCATTGGACGCAATCATGCGTCTTCAGATAAGTCCTGAGGCCAATATACTTCAAAACCTCTTCGACCAGTGCGGTTAATATGAAAGCGTCAAGCAACGCGAACATAATATCTTTATCGCTTAACCCAAAAACTCCCGTAAGGATATCCCTATCCCATTCGCTGTCCGCGACGGTGAAAGCCACGATAATGATTGCGGCCAAAGCCCCCAAAAGAAAGAAATGCGCCAGCGGCTTTCCCGCAAGGCGCTTTTCCTTATCGGCAAAACGGTTGATAACGTTTATGAATATAATACATAAGATCGTGCTTATAAGAAATTGCATCTCTTGATCTCCTAACAGTAATGCATTACCGCAGCTTAACACCGTTCCTGAATGAAACGGTCACCCTTGCAGATGCCTTAAGCCTCTTTTTTATTGCTCATCGTCTTCCAGAGTAAATCGCCACGCGCAAAACCATTCGGACGGATGCGTATCCGGCGGACAACCGAGGCACTCGGTACGGATACGATTGTCAATGGCCTCAGCGAACCGCGCATATTCGACAAGGCCAGCGCTCTTGCACGGATAGTCCGCGAGCCCCTTGCGGACGCGGGCGGATTGCACGCGACAGTCGTTCATCGCAAAAATCAGCGCGCCGTTCTCCCTCCGGCAGGATTGTCGGTTCAGTCGGCTATACATCCTAAATCCCAGCGCGCGCTCCAATCCATCCAGCCCCGGATGCTCACCGAGCCCTAGCAGTCCTTTGATGGCATGCGCCTCGAAAGGAGAAAAGCGCCCCCATGTGGAATCGTTGCACCGCTTTGCGTCGTTCATGCCATGCGCCTTCTCCACAGCTTGAAACCACAGACCGTCTTGCGCGAGCCAGTTTTTTGCGATGGCGTCGATCAAACGGAGCAACTTTTCTTTCGGCATGGCTCGAAGCGCATCGGGAATCCCGTCTGTTTCCGTGAAGCCAAGCTCCTCCGCCAGCCGCGCCATTGCCACTTTTCTCGTTTTTTCCCAAGCCTCATCCATCACCGCCAACGCCCGCGCAAAGCCAAGCTGATGCTCGACCTCTCGGAACCAAAGCGTATGATGTACCATCATCCGATGCAGGAGATCGATGACGTACACGGCAAGTTGAGCCTCATTCATGTCCTCGGCTCCGCGAAGTTCCTGTTTGGTCATTGCTCACTCCCCCCATTCCACAGCCTCCGACAGCACTTTGCGTCGCGAATCACAAGCTCCGCGCCGGAAAGCATATATTTCTCCCCGCGAAACAATAAAGCTGCCTCCGTTCCCGCACATCACGGGAAACCAGAGGCAGCTAAATTTTGGCGTCAATCCTTCTTCGCCCAGACCTCGGCCATGAACTCCGCGTAAATCGCGTCGAGATGCTGCACGAGCACGCTGAGCATCAGCTGGATCATCTTGCTGTCAAAGGTCTCGTCAACAAAGGGCAGGCAGATATCGAGATAGACCACGCCGTCCTCGCGAAGATAATACTTGAAAATCTTGAACTGCGTGTTCAGATGGTTCAGATATTCCTGGATCTTCTCGCGCTTTTCCTTCGCGACGCCGGTCACGACCTGCGTGCGGATAATGGTGAACACGCTCGTATCAATGAAAATCGCCATCGGAAGAATCTGCCCCGTCGTCTCGATGCGCGAACGGAACACGACGGTATTATAAGCGTCGTCCAACGATTCCGTGCTGAATACGTTGATGTTGTTCTCCATCAGGAATTCCTGGAACTTCACGGCCTTCGCGTTTGCCTCGGCCCCGGTCTTCTCTTTCTTCGCCATAGTTTCTCCTCCTGCCCGATGATTGGAGTTTTGCGATCCTCAATGATTATGGAACCGCTGAACATTCATATTATATCATCTTTTTTCGTCCGCATGCAAATAATACTGATCTCAGACCAAAATTTAAAA
>CAMVIO010000232.1 GCA_947167555.1 uncultured Selenomonadales bacterium | reverse complement strand
TTTTATTCCTCGTCTTCGTTTCCGATGATTTTCAAGATTTGACGGTTTTTTTGCATCCGCGCGGGATTCATCGACGCCCAGTCGTAAAAGCGACGATATACGTTGTAGCGGCGGAAACGCGCGAAATTTTCCTGTTGGGCCGCCTCCATCACGCCCCAGAGCGACGCAAGCCCGTAGCGCTCCTTCAGCTCGTCGAGCACGCCGACATGGGAGAGCGCGTCGGCGTTATCGTAAACGGCCAGGAACATCAGGTATTTTGCCGGGCAGTTTTCGCGGGAAAGCCCCTGGTTGAAAAAGGTAAGCTTTCCGTCTTGATAGAAAATGTTGTCCGGCGTCATGTTCAGGTATACGCGGCTCAGGATTACGCCCCAGTCCGCTTGGGGAGCAAGTTTTTTCATGCGGTTCTTGGCGTCCGGCACGGGGGGCGCGGATTGCAGGATGGCCGCCCACAGCCGTTCCATCGCTGTCAACACGACGTCGCGTTCTTGGGGCTTTCTGCGCTCAAGCCATGTCGCCATTGTCAGTGCGTTGAAGCGCGGCATGAGAAGCTGCCCGTCTTTGAATTCGAAGGGGATGACGTCCAAGCCCCGCTGGCGGAGTGTTTCAAGGTTTTCCGCGATCTCGCGGATACCTTGCACGGCAGGGGCCATGATCGGCTTTTTGATGAAAAAATCCCCTTCGCGGCAGACCGCGATGTTGTACGCGGGAGCGCGGTCGCAGGCTAACGACGCCGATTCCGTCCGGCAAAAATCCTCCGTCATGCCGCATTCAATCAAGAACGAATTTGCCATCCCCGGCAAGAGATCGTTTCGCACGGCATCCGCATACAAAGCTGCTTCCGGTAGGACGCGGGCGTCCGGCGTCGGATCGTACGGCAACATTCTTTCGCCGATGGAAGGATCGGGCAGCGCATCGTCGGTGAAAATGAACTGGGGCAACCGGTAATCCGGAAACGGATAATAGAATTTCCAATACATGAAGCCCGCTTCCGCGAGGATTTCCCCAGTTTCCGCCGCCGTGAAAAGTCGCCCCTTGCCGTTCGTGCCGGAGAGCTCGCCGAATAGATCGTCGGAGTAGGGATCGCCCGCGCCGCAGAAAAATTTCAGCCCGAGGCGGTTGTCCATCGCAATCAGGAGGCGGCCTTGGGGCTTCAAATAGGCGAGCAGCGATTTCAGGTAGGCGGCGTACGGGGCGAGGGATTTTTCACCGTCGGCGACGCACGGCAGCACGTCCACCAAGGTAATGACGTCGAACCGTTGGGAGAACGGAATGTCGCGAAGCTGCCCGGCGTACACGTCGATATTTTCTTTCTTGCTCCACCGTTTTGCGCAGGCGCGGGCGCGAAACAGGGAGTCGTCCAGCGCGGCGACGTGGGCCGCGTGATCCGCAAGCACGCCTGTCAGTGCGCCGAAGCCGCAACCGATTTCCAGCACGTCGGCGTCTTTTGGCATGTCATACCAGCCAAAAAGCGCTTGCCGCATATCGGACAGATGATAAAAGACTTCCCAACGGCTGTCTGCCGACAAGGCCTCGTCGTATACGCCGTCGGGATGCACGGTAATGTAGTGGTCGATGTCTTGTTCCGTTTGGGAGACTGGGGTTGACGCCCTGACAAATTTATCATGCAGTCGTGCCATGGATCTAATCCTTTCTTTATGAATAAAGACACTGTACAAATTCCAATAACAACTGTACAATAGAGTATACCACTAAGGCATAAAAAATTCCACTGCTTCCTTATTTTTGTGGGTTCATTTTTTCTTTTGCGCGTACTGAAAAAATAACGCGATGATGGTGTATAACGAGGCAAAAGCTGCCTCGTTGAAACGCTGAAAGAGGAAGTTTTGCCTACGGCAAAACTCGAACAAAGGCGTTATAATGGCAGGAATGGAAGAATTTGCGACAGGAGGGGAAGAAATGGCGGCAGTCGCTTGCCTTGTGATTTTGGCGGTTATGTGCTTCTTTTTTGTCACGGAGCTTCTCCCCTTGGCGGTCACGGCCATGTCCGGCGCGGTTGCCGTCGGTCTCGTTGGGCTTGTTCCGTTGCAGGATATTTTCAACGGCTTGTCCAACGGCATGGTGATCCTGATGGCGGGCATGCTTGTCGTGGGATCGGCCATGTTCCATACGGGGCTGGCCCAAAGGATCAGCGAATGGGTTGTGCGCCATGTCGGGAAAAGCGAGAACAGCCTGATGCTCGTTTGCATGGGCGTGGGCGCGGTCATGAGTTCTTTCCTTTCCAACGTGGGCATGACGGCGTCGCTGCTTCCGATTGTGCTTGGCATTTGCTCCGCTTCCAGAATATCTCCGCGCAGGCAGCTCATGCCGATGGCGTTTGGCTGCGGCTTGGGCGGCGTCATCACCGTCATCGGCACACCGTCGAACTTGATTGCTTCCGGCACTTTGGCAAACGCGGGACTCAAGGGCTTCGGCTTTTTCGAGTTCGCGTGGATTGGCATACCGGTTACGGTGGCGGGCATTCTTTACATGGTTCTTGTCGGCAAGAGATTCTTGCCGACGGACGGCGCGACGGGGAAGGGCATCGACGGGAACGCGGCGGTGGCGGCGCAGGCGTCCACGAACGATCCGCGAAAAATGTATGTGGTCGCCGTGATCTGTCTGGCTACGCTTGTCATGCTGGCGACGGGGACGAGCGTCGTGCCGGAGCATGTCACGGCTGTGATTGCAGTGCTTCTTATCGTTTCTGCCAGATGCCTGACCGAGCGGCAGGCCTTTGAGAGCATAGATTGGGTTACGGTGTTCCTGTTCGCGGGCATGATGCCTGTTGCCGCCGCATTGGACACGAGCGGCGCGAGCCGCCTCTTGGCCGAGGCGATGCTGGAGCTCATGGTGGACAGCCCTAGTCCGATGATGATTACGGCGGTGCTGTTTTTCCTGTCCTGCGGCCTGACGCAGATTATGTCCAACACGGCCTCCGCGGCGATCCTGTGCCCGCTTGGGATTTCCATCGCGCAGGAGCTGGGCGCCGATCCACACGCAGTGCTGATGGTCATCGCGGTGGGAACTTCCTGCGCTTTCGCTACGCCGGTAGGCACGCCGCCGAATATGCTGGTGCTCGTCCCCGGCGGGTATAAGTTTCGGGATTACGTGATTACAGGCACGCCGCTGATTTTCGTCTGCTTCCTCGTCGCCATGCTCGTTATCCCTTCCGTTTGGCCGTTCTTCCCTTGACGGGCAAAAACGAAGATACTGTCTAAATATTGTTGATGCAAAACCGCAGGTGCGCGCGCCTGCGGTTTTTTGCGCCCGGATTATGCTATAGTGGCATAATCTGATAAAACTTGGAATATCCCGTTTTGGGATTTACTGAATCTGCATATCCAGTAGAAGTTTTTAAAAATATGTAAAATAACTGAAAAGAAAAAGATTGACATATATGCAGAAATGGTATAAATTAAATTCGGGTGCGGAATAAATATCCCGTTTTGGAATTCCACCCATGAGGAAGAAGCGTGGAAAAGAGCCGGCTGTTCCCGGCAACCGGGAGGGTGCAAGGATGTGCGACGGCGCGGCAAGGAGGGGGGCGAAGATTGATCGTTTCAGGGAGAAAATCAAGAGGAAAGGAAATGAGGTGATTACCAAATGCATCAACCGGCAACTACAAATCCGATGATCATCATGGTTATCAACATGACCATTGTGTTCGCGGTGCTCATCGGCCTGTCGTTCATGATCAAGCTCGTCCACATGATCGACCCGACGAAGGAGCAGGAAAAAAAAATTGAGGAAAAGCCGGCTCCGAGAGCTGCGGCTGTCGTGACGCCCGCGGCTCCCGCGGTTGACCCGAATCTCAATATCGCGGTCATTGCGGCGGCGGTGGCGGCTTACGGTGGCGACGCGAAGATCGTCGCGATCCGGCCTGTCGAGAGCACGGGCTGGAAGAACGTCGGTCGCGCGAACGGC
>CAMVIO010000231.1 GCA_947167555.1 uncultured Selenomonadales bacterium | reverse complement strand
TGGACAGCGGCAGGAACGTCGCGCGCCCCGCTTTTCTGCGTTTCAGATATTCAATAGCGTCCTTCGCCGTGCCCGCATCCTGCGTCACGATATTCTGCTGGGCGCCGCCCAGCGCCGCCTCCACCGCCGTCAGGTACTCTTTCGGCACCTCAATCAGCTCCGCGACGGCGCCGCAAACACCTTTGCGCCATCCCTCGTTTGCCATCAGCACCGCTTTCGCCGCGTTGCCGAAGCCCTCGTAAGACTCCAGCGCCCGCTGCAGCATCTCCCGCTTGCCTTCGGTCTGGTCGATATAGGTCTGCGCCATACGGATCGTCTGCTGGCGCTCCCGTTGTTTTTTCTCGATTTCGCGTCTCTTCGCTTCCGACGCTTTTTGCGCCGCCAGCAACGTACGCTCCTCTTCCGCCAGTGCCCCGATCTTCCCGTCCAATGCTTCCAGCTTTTCCCGATCTTCCTGCAGGCGTTTTTCTCCTGCGGCGATCTCCTTCTCCTGCCGCTCCTTGTTTTCCTGCGTGCTCGTCAGATTATTTTCCAGAACGCTCAATTCCGCGCGCCGACTCGCAAGCTCTCCCTGCTTTTCCGAAAACTGGGAGGAAAGCGTTTCCGCCGCCTGCCTGCGCTTTTTCAGCTCCTCGGAAATCCGGGTCACGTTTTCCTGCGCCGCAGAGGATTTTTTTTCCGCGTCCTCCTGCTCGGAAAGGACTTCCTTTTCCGCCTCGCGAAGCTCCGTCAGCGCTTTGCCTGAGTCCTCGATGCTCTTGGATAGTTCTTCCCGTTTTTCCTTCAGGCGCCGCTGGGTCTCGTCGCTGTTCTGGCGCCGCTCCTCCAGCACCTTGATTTCCGTGTCCTTCTCGTTGATCTTCTCCTGCTGGGCGCTTCGTTCTTCGAATTTCTCACGCCCCGCCTGCTCCAGCTCGATCGCTTTTGTCGCCAGCGTTTCCTTTTGGGATTCCAGCGTCGCAATCTCCGCGCCTGCCGTCGTTTCCTCCTGAAGACACGCCTCAAATCTCTCCGAGATTTCCTTTTCCTTCGCCCCCAGCTCTTCTTGCGCGCGGTAAAGCTCCGTGATCTTGCAACGACGGAACTCGCTGTTCCACTGATTGAACTGCTTCGTCTTCTCCGCCGCCTCCGCCAACGGCCCAAGCTGATCGAAAAGCCCCTGTTGGATATCTCCGAGCCGAACGAGATTCTTTTCCGTCTCTTCCAGCTTTTTCATGGCCGAGACCTTTCTGTCACGGAATTTCGTGATACCCGCCGTCTCCTCAAAGAAAAGGCGCCGCTCCTCGGGGCGGCTGTTCAGCACCGCGTCCATCTTGTTCTGACTGATGACGCTGAGCCCGTCGCGACCAAGTCCCGTATCCGCCAGCGTCTCGTAAATATCCTTCAGATGGCATTTCGTATTGTTCAGCAAAAATTCGCTGTCACCGGAACGCAGAATCCGCCGGGTGATCACGATCTCGTCAAAATCCCCGGGCAAATCCCCTTGATTCAAAAGCGTCAACGAGACCTCGGCGGCGCCCAAAGCGCGGCGCTCTGAGCTGCCCGCGAAAATGATATCCTCGGTCTTCGTCCCGCGAAGATTCCGCACATTCCGTTCGCCCAGCACCCAACGAATCGCGTCCGTGATATTGCTCTTGCCGCTGCCGTTCGGCCCGACGACAGCCGTCACACCGTGGTCGAATTCTATTTCTATTTTATCCGCAAAGGATTTGAAGCCATGCGCTTCCAATCGCTTCAACTGCAAAATTTCCACCAACCTGTACACATTATCTGTAATATTTTACACTAAATCAGGACGCAATTCCACATAAAAAAACCTCCCTTGGCAGGAGGTTTGGATAAGTCATATAGCCCACCTATTACAAAAGCCCGTGCAGTTTTCCAATCTCTGCAATCTTCTCCGATGAGAATTTAGTCATTTCGGAAATAAACTCCAATGGTTGATGGGTACGCAACATTTCACGCACAATTTCAATCTTGCCTTTCTCTATGCCTTTCTCTTCGGCAAGCTCGCGTTCTTCTTCGAGTTTCATTTCATAAGTCATATAGCACACCCTCTCCTCTTCAATCGCTTTTACCCGCACGATCTCATTGTCAATCTCGCGGACAAAGGCGTCGTCGCTGATTACACCGTTGACATAATCCAAGAACGCCTTGACATCCGGCGCAACGTCGTCTGCCGTCCCTATCGAATTGACAAAGACCTTCGTGGTCTTATCGTCAAGTTCCATTTTCGTATCCTCGACGCAAAGGTTTCGGAACGTATAGATGTGCCGCGACAGGCCGAAGGGATCGAAGGGACAAATGAAGATGATGTATGTCGTCGGAAGTGCCTTGTATTTCTGTCCTGCCGCCAATTGCTCCGAATCAATCATCGCCTGATAGTAACGCACTCTTTTTGCCAATTCTCCACTATCCGGCTGGCGTACCTGCATCTCAATCTCAAAAATCTCTCCGCTGCCCTCGACGTAAACGTCAAGACGGACGCCCTTGCTCTCGTACTTGGGCTTCACGGTCTTCTCCTCGTCGATGTAACGGATATCCGTCAGCTTGATATTCAGGATTTTCTCAATCATCGTCTTGCAGATGTGCTTTCTCCGCATGACAAGCTTGAACATATAATCATCCTGAATCGTCAGGTCTTCCCACGGCTTGATATTGCCCATTCAGCCACCTCACGCTTTCGATTTCTTGACTATAATTATATCACACTTCTTATTATCTAGCACTGGAAGAGAACGTAAATAAAAAAGCCGCCACAAGGACGACTTTTTACGATCATCAAAATTTCGGACGAAATATGTAATTGTCTCCCTCGAAACTCTCAATCCGCTCATAGCCATATTCATACAGAAGACTTGAAACCGCCTCATAATGCTCGCCGAAAATCTCCACCCACAAAATCGGCTTATCTCGGCGGAGGGTTTCTCCCATCCCTTTCAGCACATGATACTCGAAGCCTTCCACGTCCATCTTGACAAAATCAATTTTTTCCCCGAAATCGAAACTGTCAATTGCCTTCATCTCGATTCCATCGTCTGCCTCATGAAAAGCTGTCCCTCCCATGTTGAAAGGGTTATAAAAGCTCGTTTTTGCCGTCCCATTTTTCTCTCCCAGCACACAGTTATAGCTTTGAACCGTTCCCTGTAGCTGATTCATCTCAACATTTTTCACCAGTACCTCATAGGTCACAGGATTCCCCTCGAAAGCATAAACTTTCTTGGCGTCGGCAACGCAAGCAAAAAACACCGTATGATTTCCGATATTTGCGCCGCAGTCCAGATAGACCATACCAGGTTTCAGATATTTCCCTTTCACGGAACGCAACGATTGTTCCTCATAGAAATTCTTTTTCCGCATAATGCGCGACTGCAAAGAATCATATCTTGCATACGGCAAATAGAGATGGATCTCTCGCCCTTCATATTGAAAATCCAGCACCGTATCTCCTTTTTTATGCTCCAAATATAGAAAATTGGACGCAGTCGGGCTTTTGTCAGGCGAAAGGCTTTGATAGAACGCTTCCATTTCCCCTAACTCCCTGTGGATAGGATATAACGCAGCGCATAGCAATCGCCGGAAACAACTGATGCGAAATTTTCCCCTGTAAGTATCGGAACCGAATTTTGTATGTGCACAACTCATTATTTCCTGCACAAATCGATTGTCCAGTATCTCCTGCTTTGCCGTTTTGTCCATAACATCCTCCAATATACTGCAATCACCACTAATGGCGATATGAAATTTCAGTACAGTCTATCATGGAAGGATTGTTTCACTCGGTTCATAAAACAAAATGTTATATAAATCAATATAACGAATTGTTTTAGATATACTTCCATTAGATTCTAAAATGGAAGGATCGCTGGAACAATGACGTTTCCCCGAATACGCGCTTTGCGCGAAGACAAAGACTTGCGGCAAAAAGATTTAGCCGCCTATCTCT
>CAMVIO010000230.1 GCA_947167555.1 uncultured Selenomonadales bacterium | reverse complement strand
GCAAATGCCAATGCACTTCGACTTAAACCTCCTGCGGCATATGCTCCCGCACGTCGTTCTTCATCAGGTCCCGATGCTCAAGCGTCGTCTGATGCCCCAGCTTCGTCAAAAGCTCGAAAATGTGCTTCGCGATAAATACCGATCGATGCATCCCTCCTGTGCAGCCGACGGCAATCACGAGCTGGCTTTTGCCTTCTTTGATGTACTCGGGTATGAGGAACGTCAGCAAATCGTCGAGCTTCTTTTCGAAGGACTTTGTCACCCGTGACTTCTCGATATATGCCCCAACCTCCGGCACCATACCGCTTTTGTGCTTGAGCGACTCCTCGTAAAATGGGTTCGGCAAAAAACGCACATCCAGCACAAGATCGGCATCCATCGGCAGGCCAAACTTGAAGCCAAAGGAAAGCACGTTGATATTGAGCTTTTCTCCTTCAGCCGCTCCAAAAAGGCGGATGATCTTTGTCTTCAGCGCCGTCTTTTTTAATTCCGACGTGTCGATAATATATGTCGCTTTCTCCCGGATACGGGAAAGTTGCGCACGCTCTTTCGCGATTCCTTCCAAAAGCCTAGACCCGGGGGCCATCGGATGACGGCGGCGCGATTCTTTGTACCGCCGAATAATCGCGTCGTCTGACGCGTCCATGAAAAGCATCTCATAACGCACGCCGTCGCGCTCCATTTCCTCCAACACATGAAGAAATGTGTCGAAAAACTCGCGGCTCCGTGTATCGACCACGAGCACGACCTTCGCGATATGCCCGCCTGACTGCGCACAAAGCTCCGCGAACTTCGGAATAAAAACCGGCGGCAGATTGTCCACGCAGAAAAAACCCAAATCCTCCAAATAACGGCATGCCTGCGTCTTCCCGCCGCCAGACATCCCCGTGACGATTACAAATCGATAATTCCCCTGCTCCACGCTGACACCTCCGAAAATACTGTGCAAAAGAGACGCTTTCTCTGTCGTAAATATCATATTTTGTATCATACCATTTTTCCGCGACTTTTTCACCCCGTATTTTGCCGAAATGAAACGAAATAAAATTCTCTCTGCCGAAAGCTCATCATTCCTTGACAATATGCCAACTGTCGCATTAAGATAGAAGAGCAAGCAAACACGCAAAACGAACGGAGGGAATTCCTCATGACCACAAACAACGACGATGTATTTTCGCAGACCATCTCCGTGCTGATTGTCGACGCCGACACAGAATCCCCGGACAACACGCAAGCCGCTTTTGCAAAAATGGGCATCGGAACAGACTGCTACGGAAACGAGGAACAGGCGTTGGAAATGGTGCGCCTGCATCATGCGCGGCGGCAAGAATACGACTTAATTCTCGTGGATCGTTCCCTGCCGAAAAAGCACGGCCCGGAAGTGGTCGAAGACATCCGCGCACTTTTGGGCGAAAACATCACAACCGTTATCATCCTCACCGACGACGACGAGGCAGGCGGCGCGGCCGACGCGGATCGCGTGGGGGCGGACGCCTTCATGAAAAAACCGCTCTCCGTGAAAACGGTTTTGGAAAAGTGCCGCCAGATTGCCGACCACAAAAAAGCGGGGCTGGTTTCCGATCCCGCCCTGTTGGAGCTGGACGGGCGGCGCATTCTCATCGCCGAGGATATGACCGTGAACGCCGAAATCGTCAAGCAGCTTTTGTCCATGAATTTCATGGAGGTCGACCACGCGAAAAACGGGTTGGAGGCTGTCAATCTTTTTCTGACCAGTCCCAAGGGCCACTACGACGCGATCTTGATGGACGTGCGTATGCCCATTATGAATGGCCTGGCCGCCACCATGGCGATTCGTGCCTCGGAGCATCCCGACGCAAAAACCGTTCCCATCATCGCGATGACAACCAACTATTTCGACGAAGATGTGCAACGCTCTCTTGAAGCGGGCATGAACGCTCATCTCGAAAAACCCGTGGAACCGGAGCAAATTTACCGCACGTTGGCAGACCTCATTTGCAAGAACCGGTGACAACGCCATCGCAGTAAAGCGTATGCTAATCTTAACTGCGATTCGTATGGCTGCGACGCAAGAAACCGCGTACGGAAATATCTCCGTACGCGGTTTCTTGCGTCGCCCATAATATCTACGGCTCCAAGACCGTCCACTCGTATTCAAACTCCTCGTCAGGATGTTGTGCCGACCATTTTTGCCGAAGCCGCTCCGCAGCGTGGGAAAGATTTGGAAAATTCGTATTGACCAGCAGCACGAGGAAATGACCGCCATTTTTCGTAATCACATCTCCTGTGCGAAGCGTCGAGCAGAGAGTCAATAAAAACTCGTCCTCCGTTTCCGCGGACGTTCCCTTTGGCAAAGAGAAACGCAACAAAGATTCCGGCTTGCTGAAAATCCCCAATGTCCGCTGAAGGAAACGATATACGGCACGAAATTCCTCAAAGGGAAGATTCATTGCCCCATTGCGGGGATTACGTTCATCGAGGACCAGCCCCAAGTCGACAAGCGACGAGGATCTTTGCTCCGTACCTTCGTCCCGTTCCTCGCTGTACACATGATAGCCATGCTTCCCATTCTGCTTGACCTCGTACAGCGCTTTGTCCGCTTTTTTGACGAGAGCCGAATAATCCGTGCCGCTCCTCGGCACAAAAACACAACCGACAGATACGCCGATGGGAATTGACATATCTTCACCCATCAGTTCCCTTGCAGCCTTCACGATGTGCTCGTTGATAAACGCCGATTTGTTCGCTATCCCTTGCTCATCGTGCATGCCATGACAAAAGGCAACAAACTCGTCCCCGCCGACGCGCCCAAGCACATCGTCCGGTCGAACCGAAGCACGCAGAATGTCCGAAAAGCTCATCAACAGTTTGTCGCCCATCGAATGACCGTAAATATCATTGACCGGCTTGAAGCTGTCAAGATCAATCATCAAAAGCGCGCCATGAGCCTCCGAACAGACTCTTTGCAGTTTCTCTTCCGCCGACGACTTATTCAGAAGCCCGGTCAAGGCATCGGTGCTCGCATGCCGCTTCAAGCCCTCGATTTGGTCCACTGTCTGCAAAATGTTTCCGACGCGACGGAGCAACACATCGGGCCGGAACGGCTTCCGGATGAAATCCATCGCGCCGTTCGCGAAGCCCATGCTCTCCGTGTCCTCGTCATGATCCGCCGTCATGAACATGAACGGAATCGTTTTCCGCATCTCTTTTTGCAGCGTCTGCTGAAGCTCCAAGCCGCTCATGCCGGGCATCCGAAGATCAGACAACACCATATCGGGAGACTCGCGACGATAAATTTCTATCGCTTCTTGTCCCGAAGAAGCGCAAAAAGTGATATAATGACCGCAGAGCATATTCTCGGTCATCATCAAAGTGACAATCATATCATCGACAATCAGGACTTTCTTCATATTCGCCGCACCCTCACTGGAATGTTTTTCTTTCTCATCACATTGTATCACGAAATAAAAAACTGGCAAACATAATATTTTCAAAAACAGGAGGTAAATGATATGCTGACGCTCGAAAAAATGCAGGAGCTCGGAATCGATCCGAAAGAAGGTCTCACACGCTGTATGAATAACGAAATCTTCTTTTTCAAGATGATTTCAATGGCGATTTCCAATGAATACTTCGAGACCCTCGGCCATGCACTGGACGAGGGGGATTTGGACACGGCCTTCGAGGCAGCCCATGCGCTAAAGGGCGTCATCGGCAACCTCGCCTTGAAGCCCATCTACGAGCCCCTCGCCGAAATGACCGAGCTCCTGCGCGCGCGAAAACTGGTGGACTATATTTCCATGTACCGCCCCATCAAGGAAATCCGCGACCAGCTCTTGGCTATGACAAAGGAGTGAAGCTGGCACTTCCCTTTTTGCTCTTCTATAGGCAGTTCTCCAACGAACACATGATAGTTCTGTCATTTTATCCCATCCCCCATATCCAAAAAGGCCGTTGCGAGTCCTGAGATT
>CAMVIO010000229.1 GCA_947167555.1 uncultured Selenomonadales bacterium | reverse complement strand
CAGCTTTTTTCCGCAAGTGCAAAGCATAACGGCGCACTCCTTTATAATAGATTGAAAAATTTCGATATATGAATTGGAAAGAAAAGCGGCATTTCGCCGCTTTTGCTCGTTCAGCTTCCCCGCTTATCTTTCGCCAAGGAACACAAAATGCTCTCCGCCTTTCGGATTCCTTCCCGGTCAATCGTGTAATATGTCCATTTGCCATCTTTCCGCCCGCGCACGATACCCGACGCGCAGAGAATTTTCATGTGATGGGACAGCGTCGATTGGCTGATTTGCATATTCTCCAAAATGACGCAAGCGCATTTTTCGTCACCACGAATCATGTCAAGAATTTGCAGCCGTTTCTCGTCGTCCAGTGCCTTGAACACTTTTACCGCTTCCATGTAGTCGCGCATACCATCGCCTCATATTGATATAATTCGATATGTCAGATGAAGTATATACGATATATCGAATTTTGTCAATACGAAAATGCCGGACACGGCGTTATCCATCGTCAAGGACAGGCCGCTTTCGACGGTGGCGAGAAACTTCTTGAAATATTACAGCGAACGGGCATAAAGGAACGGCAGGATTTGATATGCTCCCTTTAACATTTGCCTTATAGGAAATCGTGCGCACACGCAAAAAGGGGCTGTCGCATTTGAAAAAAATGACTTAAAAATTTTTTAAGTCATTTTTTTCATGGGAAAAACGGACACAAAGAAACCGCTTGCGGGACAAGGGATTCACGAATTGACTGATAATTACCGCTGACAAAAAAGGGCTGTTGCAGAAAGAAAAACCGCTTTCTGCGACGGCCCCTTTTTCAAAAAATTATTCTTCACGCCTTCGCCCCGTTTCCCCGCGAAACGGTTGACGCGTCCCCCCCCCGTGGTATGATATGCACGAAGCGTGGACACGATTGCGATGAATTTTTGACGGAGGGGATGGGTATGCGAAAAGTTTTGGGAAAGATTTTCCTGCTCTGCTTGGCGTGCGTGCTGTGTATGCAGGGGCTGTGCTTTGCGGAGGAGAACAATCTGACGCTGATGTGGACTGAGGAAAATATCAATGATATTGGTGGGGAAAAATTCAAATATTATATCGATGAAAGCAAAACTAAAGTTATCGACTATGAAGGACGCAAGTATTTGCAAGTATATTACCAAAGAAACAAAGTTTTTTTGGAGCAAATCTGGTTTGTGATGGCATATCGCGAGGCGGAAAAAGCTCACTGGACGCAAATTTATGATGTCGGACGGCAAAAAAGGTTCACTTTGGAATACCTCAACAAGGATATTAAGCCTAAGGAAGGGCATTGGGATATTTCCGCTATGAAGCAATATCTTTCGGAATATGATTTGCTTGACCAAAAATTCATGGCTTGGATGGTTGCAAACAGAAAGTCGATTTTGGACGAAATAAACAAGGCGAACGGCAACAGCGGCAGCGGCAGCGGCACGCAAGCGGCGCCGCCGATTACGGCAGGCGGCGACTGGAATGTCGTGCAGACCTTGGAAGACGGTCCCGTGCAGTTCAACCCGCGCACGGTGCCGGGCAATGTGCTGAAAGTACCCGATCTGACTCCGACCACGCTGCAGGGCCTTGACTTGCAGGTGTCCCCTCTTTACGATGGCGTAGCACATATGTATGTGAGCGGCCTCCCCGCGGACGGGCTTCTCGTGTCCGGAATGGAGGGAGACGGCGAAGTCAATCGAAGCCTTCCCGACCGGAAAATCCAAATCGACTCGCAAAAACCGCTTTACATGATTTACAATCTTATGGTAAGAAACAATTTTGTCGGCATGAACGGGCTTCAAGGCATCTACGAACGCAAGCCTATCTATAAGATACATGCCGTTTTCGATTATGAGGAAGAGACAAACACGTTCACAATTTATGGGCCCGATTGGGGGAGTTTTGAGGAAAACGCCGATGGCGTCTTTAATCTTGATCATCATCCCAATGATCGGCTGTATGCCCACGTTCCCCTCAATTACACGTATGTCCCGGTTTATTCCGTGCGTCTCATCGACCAGAATACGGTCGAGGTCGAAAGTTTCTACGACTACGCGCCGTACCCCGGCCGATATGAGTATAGAAAATATGACCTCGACACAGGGATGCGTGAAGGCGAATCCTATCCGGGCTACGCGTGGGTTCACACCGATGTTGCCGCTTTGCGAGAGCTCAACGGCTATACCCCCGAAAACGGATATAACGACGGATCAGCCGGTCGCGATAATAATACAATGACTGATAAAGCTATTCTTGATGAACAAGTCATGTGGTCGTGGATCATTGCGCATGGGGAGGGCTACCGCGAAGTTGGCGTGGACGGCTTGTTTGCGTTCTTGGCCCGAAAAGGCAATGTCGGCTATGCGCCCAGCAATGTGAGCCATTTGATAGGACATTTGCCAGCAGAATATCAAATTTACCACTACAACACACCGTAAAGGCAACACAGGATTTGAAGATGAAAGGAAGGGCGCGGCTTGCGCCGCGCCCCTTTTGTTGGTTCGGAGGGAGGAATGGAAAAGTGAATAGCAGAAACTATTTTCCTATTAGCTTGGCGTTCTATGTCATCATTTGTACTCCCATATTGTTAACCGCCCTGTATTTTGATTGCGCCCTTATAACCATGATTTTACTGATTGTTGCTCTTGCGCTCGTCACTTCAGGGGGCGCTGCGTATTTGGAACTAAAAAATTTGCCTAAACGTCAAGCTAAAATTGCACGGAAAAAAGAAAAAGAAGTGCTGCAATTTATGACGCAGCTGATTACGGGAACTTGGCTTTTAGATGTATTTAACACGATAAAGGGAACGGAACCTTTAGGGACAATTGAGCAGCTCGTATGTATCGGGTGTGTCGTTATCTCGATTGGTATTTTTTCATGGTATTATCGCAACTTGTAAATATTGCTTCTGCCATTAAATATCGCTTCCCACTTGCCCTCCCCTTGAGGGGAGGGTGGCGCGCGAAGCGCGACGGGTGAGGTGGAACGCGACGTAGCGTTTATGCTCATCGTTACGTTTTTACACCTCATCCGTCAGCCTGCGGCTGACACCTTCCCCTCAAGGGGAAGGCAAGATTTCGTGAATTTTAATGACCGAAGAAATAAATAAAAATCAACAAAGGAGGGAGCGTTCCGCGCAGAGGCGCGGGACGCGCAACAAATGAAAAAGACTTGGAAAACATGGGCGATGGCAGGGCTTTTGGCGGCGGCCAGCCTCACCGCAACCCCGGCGGAGGCGGCGGCGCAGGACACGCCCGACTATTTCGGCGAGTTCCGCGTGCCGCTCCAGTTGGCGGCTGACCCGATGTTCCAGCGGATGCAATTCATGCAGTTTGCGGAGTATGTGGCGTACAATTCGCCGTTCAACATCTTGCCGAACGATATGCTGCTGATGGTGCGGCACGAGGGGCCGATTTTGGCATATTTCATGCAACACGGTCGGTTTCGGGAATAAGTTCGCGGCTCAATGATTTCTTGACATTTCCCCCAGTATGCGGCAATCAATCTCGAAAGAGCCGATTGCCGCCGGGCAATCGGGGAGACATCCGCTTTTCGCCGTCAGGTCATGGCAGGCGAAACGCGGGTGTTTTTTTATTACTCCGGCCATTAAATTTCGCCACAACATCCCCTTGCCCTCCCCTTGAAGGGCGAAACAGTCCAGTGGACTGTTTCGGGACCGCCGTAGGCGGTGGGTGAGGTGGAAGCAGCGTTGCGCTTGCATTTGCCGTTACGTCTTTACACCTCATCCGTCGCGCTTCGCGCTGCCCGTAACGTGCCAGTGGCACGTTACGCCCCTCAAAGGGGAAGGCAAGATTTCGTGATTTTTAATGGCCGGAGTAATGTGATGATTTCTTGTCGGGGAAGAAAGAGTATTACAGCCATTTACGACCAGCGGAGGAATAAAGCCACGAGCGCCTCGGTATCGCCATCGTCCCCATCGGCCCCGGCGAGACC
>CAMVIO010000228.1 GCA_947167555.1 uncultured Selenomonadales bacterium | reverse complement strand
AAGTCTCTGCTTTGTTTCCCGTCTCCATTGATTGTCGGCCGCTCCCCTTTCAGAAGCTGTCCAATAAATTTGGGAATTACCGCCGCGTAAGCACCGTTTGGATCCTGTCGTCTTCCGAACACGTTGAAATAACGAAGGCCGTACGTATCGAGGCCATAGTGCCTGGTATATTGCTTCGCCCATTCCTCATTTGAAGCTTTCGTGACCGCGTAAGGAGAAAGCAGATTGCCCTCATGCCCTTCCCGTTTAGGAAGCTCCGCGCTATCCCCATATACAGAAGAACTGGAAGCATAGACGAATTTCTTGACGCCAGCTTGTCTTGCCGCTTCCAACATATGAAGCGTTCCCTGGATGTTGTTTTCGCAATAGAAAAGCGGCAACTTCAGGCTACGCGGTACGCTTCCCCATGCTGCTTGATGAAGCACGTAGTCTACGCCCTCACAGGCTTTTTGGCAGATGTCGAAATCCTTGATGTCGCCTTCAATAAACGTAAAGTTTTCATTTTCAAGGAATAGCTCAATGTTTTCCTTGTGTCCGGTGGACAAATCATCCAGACATCGTACTCGATATCCTTTGTTCAATATCGCCTCGCAAAGGTTCGATCCGATGAAGCCTGCGCCGCCCGTAACCAGAAACAGGGACTCCCTAGGAAACTGCACATCCCTATATCCCATCTCAAAGCCTCCAATACAGGTAACCAGCGCCTTCATAATCTGTTCTATCAAAAAGGCCCTTAACGTCTACCAACACTTTTTCCCCATCCGCAAAAAGGCCATCCACATCTTGCCGTGACAATGCAGAAAATTCGCTATGCGCTGCCGCAAGCACGACAGCATCCACCTTTCGAACCTCGGACAGCGGCAAAAGCATAATTCCATACAGCCGTTTTGCTTCTCCCGTATCGGCCACAGGATCGACAACACACGGCTCTATTCCGTAGTCCTGCAATTCGTGGATAATATCAATCACACGGGTATTTCTGACGTCGGGGCAGTTTTCTTTAAAGGTAAAACCAAGAATAGCAACTTTTGCTTTTTGCACCTGCTTACCAGCTTTGATCAACAACTTGATGACATTCTCTGCCACATATCGTCCCATATCATCATTAATACGTCGTCCAGCAAGAATGACTTGGCTATGGTAACCTAAGCTCTCGGCCTTATGCGTAAGGTAATAGGGATCGACGCCGATGCAGTGACCGCCGACAAGCCCCGGCCGGAAGGGCAGAAAATTCCACTTCGTTCCCGCCGCACGCAGAACGTCTTTCGTATCGATGCCCATCCTATGAAAAATCAAAGAAAGCTCGTTCATAAAGGCAATATTGATATCCCGCTGACTGTTCTCGATGACCTTTGCAGCCTCAGCCACCTTGATGCTTTCCGCCCGATGGACACCAGCCTCCACTACGAGAGAATAGACCTTTGCAACAGTATCCAATGTTTCCTCGTCCATGCCGGATACAATTTTCACGATATTATTCAAGCGGTGCTCTTTATCTCCTGGATTGATACGCTCCGGAGAATAGCCCACTTTGAAATCCACACCGCAAATAAGTCCGGATTCCTTTTCCAAAATCGGCACGCACACGTCTTCCGTGACACCCGGATAAACTGTAGATTCATAGACGACAATGCTGCCCACGGTGAGATTGCGCCCTACAATTCGGCTGGCACTTTCCACCGGCGAAAGATCAGGCGTATGATCTTCCCGGACCGGCGTAGGCACAGCCACAATATGAAACGTCGCCTCCCGCAACTTTTGTTCATCAGCTGTAAATTCCACCGTGCAATTTCTCACGGCCTCATCGCCGATCTCTTTCGTCGGATCAATCCCCTGTTGATAAAGCCCAATCTTTTCTGCATTGTTGTCAAAACCAATGACGGAGAGTTTTTTTGAAAAAGCTGCCGCAATTGGCAGACCGACATAGCCAAGGCCAACAACGGCCAGCTTTGCTTTTTTGTTTTTTAGCTGTTCATACAAATCAACCATTACGAAACCTTCTTTTCTATTTTTTGGATTTCTTTTAAATATGCATTGATGACAATCCGACGATCAAATTCACGTTCCACCTTTTTCCTTCCACGAAGCCCCATATTTTTTCTCTCTTCATATGGAAGGCGCATAAAACGCTTAATTGCATTTTCCAAGGAATTTGCATCACGAGGTGTAAAACCGATACCTGTAATCCCGTCGTCAAATGTCTCCTTGCATCCGGGGATATCTGAGGCAAGTATGGGCCGCGCAGAAGCCGCCGCCTCCAAACATACATTACTCATTCCTTCATGGTAGGAAGGATGCACTATGCAATCGCACATTTTAAGAAATGGTCGTACATCGTTTTGCGAGCCATGATAAATAACATTTTTAGCTTTGGCCCACTCACTCATTTTCTCTGTGTATCCATCCTCACAATAACCCAAAATGTGGAATTCCAGATTTTCAAACTGCTCTCCTAATCTGTGAGCTGCATACATCAATTCGTGGATTCCCTTATCTCTCATAATGCGGGAGATATATAAGAATCGAAACTTTCCGCTGTCGCTTGGATAATCAAACGCATTGTATTCATTTAAATTAATCCCTGACCCCGGCAGTAAAATTGATTTTTTCCAGCAGATTCCGAATTTCTCTAACGCTTCCTTATTGGCTTCATTTTGCAAAAACGCACATTGTGCTTTCTCGGCGATTTTTCGATATATGCGAACAATTAAGGCGCGAATTGGCCCTGCTTTGTCAAAAGCTGTCCCCAAGCCAGTGATATTTGGCATATATGGGATATGATTTTTTTGTGCCGCCATTCCGCCATATAAATTGGGCTTGATTGCATAAGACAGAACACAATCCGGCTTCATTTTCTTCATTAGTCGATGATAGAAATACAATAATTTCAAATCCTTAACCGGATTTTTCCCGCGACGTTCTATCGGCGTATCCACTACTTCATCGACTAACGATGAAACTTCCTCGTAATAATTTTCACGTGGAATTGAAACTGTAATGTTATGCCCGTCTTTTTTTAATGCCTGCATCAGTTCGCGACGCGGGCGGTACAACCCCTCAGCATTATGAGCTAAAATCAAGATATTCATTACTATCACTTTTTACCAGCGGTCAAATAATATGACGTTGTTTACACATGTATTCCTCGACTTCATCAGCAATTCCATCAAAAAAGCTTCGCGGACAATATCCGAACGCGCGCACTGCATCGTCATGAGAAAACATGCGCGGTTCACATAGACGCTGAACCTTCTCCCGATAATCAATTTGCATCAAAGAAACACCAAACAACATCCATGCGCCAAGATACGCCAACCAAAACGGAACATTAAAAAAACGAATTTCTTTTCCTAGACATTTTCCAATAGCAAGCAAGATATCTTTAAGCAAAACCGGCTCTTTCCCAGAAAGGGTGAAATCTCGATTGGTTGTCGTTTCCTCATGAATCAACACTTGGTAGTAAGCTTCTCCCAAATCATCATAGTGAACTGGTTGAAGCCCATAGGTCGCATGATTAACAACGGGCATAATTGGCAATTGATCAACCATCCGGATAAATTTGGAGATGTTATGATCTGAGCAGTTTCCATAAATCATCGTCGGACGCAGGATTGTCAATAAAATTTGATGTTTGTCACATTCCCGATAAACATACTCATCGATTTTTCTGTACTCCTCGCCGGCGGCCTTGAATTTGGAATACACACCTGTCGTATGAACAAGAATTAAGCGCCGCACTTTTGAAACAACAGATGCCTTAACAACATTGATTGAATAATGAATATTGGCAACATGAACCACTGTATCTACACCTTGAAAGGCTTTCTCGAGTTCCGCATCATTTTCCAAGCCAATGGGGAAAATTTCAATCAACGGTATTGCTTTTAGCAACTTATCGGTATTAGAATCCTTGCGTACAATCGCCTTAATGCCACCGGGAAACATATGCTCAATGGACGAATAATTCTCT
>CAMVIO010000227.1 GCA_947167555.1 uncultured Selenomonadales bacterium | reverse complement strand
GAGAGGCGGTGGGCTACGATGAAGCAGGCGCAGCCGCGTCGCCGCACGTTTTTCATGATTTCCTGCTCGGTGATCGGGTCGAGGGCGCTGGTGGCTTCGTCGAGGATCAACAGCGACGGGTTCGCCGCCAATGCCCTCGCGATTTCCATGCGTTGCCGCTGGCCGCCGGACAGGTTGTAGCCGCCCTCCTCGAGCATGGCATCGTAGCCGCCGCGCATCAGCGAAATGTCCTCGTGGATCATGGCGTCCTTTGCCGCCTGGATGATGTCCCTTCGCGGCACGTTCGGGTTGAACAGCGCGATATTCTCAGCGACCGTTCCTTCCAGCAGGAAGATTTCCTGTTCGACCACGGCCACGGACTGGGCGAAGACCTCCCTCGGAATATCCTTCGACGAGACGCCGTCGAACAGGATCTCGCCGGACCAGGGCTGATAGAGACCGGACACCAGCTTTGCCAGCGTGGATTTTCCGCTGCCGCTCTTGCCGACGATGGCGACGCGGCGCCCCGGCTCCAGCTTCAGGTTCAGCTTCTTGATCAGCGTCGGCAGCGTATGGGAATAGCCGAAGTTCACCTTCTGCAGTTCCAGCCGTCCCGTGAGCTTCGGCGGCAGGGTCTTCATGACGTCCTCGGTCAGCTCTTTTTCCTCGTCTAGCGGGTAGCGATAGACGTCGTTGATCTTCATCATCTGGGAGCTGGCCTGCTGGATGTCCTGGGACATCGAAGTGATGCGGTTGACCGGCGCCTGGAAATTGGACATCAAATTTTGGAACGCAACGAAGATACCGACGGACATCAGGCCGTCCATGATCGAGAAGCCGCCTTCCGCCATGACGACGGCGCCGTTGACGCCGCTGAGGGCCGCCGGGACGAAATTGATGAACTGACTGTAATATTCCTGTTTTTGGCTCATCGTCAAATAGCGCGCGTTGGCGTCGGCCCATTTGACAAAGAAGTCCTCCTCGTTGCCGTTGGCCTTCAGCGTCTCGATGGTGGAGATGCCCGACACGCTGATGCCGTAGAGCTTGCCCTGTTCCTGCGTGAGCTTCATGCGCTGCTCTTTCAGCCACTGGTAGCTGGCGTAGGTTACGAAGATGCTCAGGGCGGTGAAGACGACGCCGATGACGGTCAGCTTCACGTTATAAAGCACCAGCAGGAAAAGATAGAATACGGCGATTCCTATATCCAGCACGGTGGTGGCAAGATTTCCCGTGACAAAATTCGCGATGGATTCGTGGAACTGGACGCGGGACGCGATCTCGCCCGAATAGCGCGTCTGGAAGAACGCCACGGGCAGCTTCAGCACATAGGCGAGGAACGAGGAGGAATCCTGTATCGTCATTTGCCCCTGCCATCGGAGCAGGCACCAGGAGCGCAGGAAGGTCAGCGTCAGCGTCAGCACGAGAGCGATGACCAGCGCCAACAGCACGTCGAAGAGCCAGTTCCTGTGATTGTAGGTCAGCACGTCGTCGAGGAAAGTCTGGGAGATCAGCGGCACGCCTAAATTGACCAGGGACAGGCAAAGGCCGACGCCGAGAATGAACGCGAGGGCGCGGCGGTCCTTCAGGATATCGGAGAGCAGCGTCATCCAGACGCTTTCCGGTTCGCCGTCCTGTACGAAGCCTTCGTCGGGACGCAATATCAAGGTAATGCCGGTGAAGCTTTCCTCGAATTCGTTCCAGGAGACCGAACGGTGCCCGACCGCCGGGTCGTTCAGGAACACTTCGCCTGTTTTTTCGTCGAAGCCCTCGAAGACGAGGAAATGATGGAACTCCCAATGGATGATAAACGGCGGGATCAGCTTTTTCAGATCCTCCGGCGCATAGGAAAAGCCCTCCGCTTTCATGCCGAGGGTTTCCGCCGCCGCCATCACGTTGCTCGCGTTGCTGCCGTTGCGGCTGACGCCGCAAAGCTCGCGAAGCTGTTCCAGCGGCATATATTTTTTGTAATAGCCTAAGATAATGCCGAGAGATGCCGCGCCGCACTCCGCCGCCTCCATTTGCAGGACGACGGGAGTCTTTTTGCGTTTCCTGCCGTGGATGAAGGAATCGAAATCCGGCAGGCGATCCCAAAGCGATTTCAATTTGTTGCCCATATCAGTCCGTCCTCAGCCATTGCCCCATCTTGTCGAACGCATAGGCGAACGGGGACTTCCTGTCCACGATGGCCGTGGCTGTGCAGGTCATGCCCTCCTGGATTTCCTCTTTCGGGCCCAGCAGCGTCGTCCAGAGATAGCCGGACTTCGTGTCGTTGTCCCGGGTCAGCTCAACCCGGACTTCCATGATGGCGCCGCCGCACTTCTGTATGATCCAGTTCGCGAACTCCTTGTTGCCTGTCCAGTAGACCACGCGGTCGCTGTTCACCGGGTACGGCGAAAGCTCGATGACCTTGCCGACCAGCGAGCCGTACAGCGACGAATCGATGGCGCCGGGGGAGATCTGGATCACCGAGCCGGGCTTCAGCTTGTTGCCCGTCAGTGCGGGCACGAAGACGATGCCGACCATGTCCTGGGACTCCGTCACGTCCACGTCGTAGATCGGCGCTCCCGCCTGCACAATTTGACCTTCCCGCATGCGCTGGGACGTAACGACGCCGTCGTAGGGGCTGATGACCTGTCCCTGGTGCTGCAGCTCTTCCTTGGCCGAAGCGAGCTGGGCCGTCCGCGCGCGCATATCGTCGTAGCTGGTGGCGGTGTGCGCCTGCTCGGCGTTCAGATAGACCTGCTGCTCCAGCTGCGTCTGCTCGATGACCGCCACCACGTCGCCCTTCTTGACCACATCCCCGGTCTTGTAGCGCATCTCCACGATGCGCCCGCCGCTGATGGGAGAAATGTTGGTGACGCCGCTGTCGTCGGTGATGACGCCGTAGCCGACCACCTGCTCCGCCATCACGCCGAAAAAGGCCCATACAAGCACCGAGAACAGCGCGATGCCCACCGCAGCCAGCGCAATCCAGCCCGTGGAGGTCGTGATAGAAAAAATCGCGCCGGCTTTTTCCGGCCGCTTCAGCTTGTCCAGCGCCTTTTGCTGAAAAATCTGGCTAGAACTCATATTCCTTCGCTCCCACTTTCATGCCCTCGGTGTAGACCGACGGGTCGGCCACCACCACAGGCTCTCCCTCGGAGAGCCCGGAGACGATTTCCGTCAGCCCGTCTCCCTCGATGCCGCAGGTTATTTCCCTCCGCACGAGGCGGGATTCGTCGCTCAGGGTGTAGACATAATATCCCCCTGTCTTCGCGTCCCTGTGGACGGCCTTGCCCGGAATCGCCAGCTTGCGGATCGTATCCATGGACATGATCCTCACACTGTCGTAATAAGTCGGCTCCAGGATACCCGTGGGATTTTCCACATTCCAAATCACCTCGTGGAAATCGGTGTCGGCGTTTGCGTCCGGCACGACCGAAGAAAGGCTCATGTAAAACTGATTGAGCTTCAACGTCATTTTCGGCAGCGACATCTCGCCGAAAGGGTACGCCTTGTTCGTCAGTCGATGGGGCTGGATTTCCAGGATGAATCGATCCCCGACCGAGAGAAGCTGCTGGAATTTGTCATGGGGCACCACAGAACGCCCTACCAGATTGTGGAGATCCGACAACATGAAAATCGCTTCGCCGGCGCGGACGTATCTGCCCGTCTCGCGGTAGACCTGTATGATATTCGCGCCGCGCGGCGCGGTGATCGTCATCTTGCTCTGCTCGGAGAGCATCAGGTCGCGTTTGGCCATGCGGCTCTCCATCTGGGCCCGGGCGGCGTCCCGCTGGGCTACGGCGCTGTCGTATTCCTGCCGGGAAATGGCGTTGTTCTCTACCAGGTATTGATAGCGGTTCACGGTCTGTTCCGCGTTGATGAACTGCGCCCGTGCCGCCTCGATGTCCGCCTCCGCCGAAGCGGTTTGCGCCAGTATGTCGGTGTTCGTCATCGTGGCCAGGACCTCGCCCTCTTCCACGCGCTGGCTCTTCTGGACGCGGACTTCGT
>CAMVIO010000226.1 GCA_947167555.1 uncultured Selenomonadales bacterium | reverse complement strand
TAGAACACCGGGATCAGGTACACGCCGATGACCGTGGCGAAGGTCATGCCGCCGACGACGGCGATGCCCATGTTGTTTCTCGCGCCGGCGCCCGCGCCGGTGGCTATGGCGAGCGGCAAGCAGCCGATGACGGTGGTCAGGGCGGTCATCATGATCGGGCGCAGGCGGAGCCTTGCGCCTTCGAGAGCCGCGCTCACCGGATCGTCGCCCTTGTCCACGCGCTCCTTCGCGAACTCTACAATCAAAATCGCGTTTTTCGCCACGAGGCCGATGACCATGATGACGCCGATCTGCATATAGATGCTGTTCTGCTGTCCCAAAATGTATTCCGAGGCCAGCGCGCCGAAGATGCCCGTGGGCACCGTCGCCAAAATCGCGAGGGGCACGCTCCAGCTCTCATAGAGCGCGGCGAGGGCGAGGAAGGAGAAGACCAGCGACAGCGCGAGGACTTCCAGCGTCTTGGAGCCGGCCTTTTTTTCCTCGCGGCTCTGGCCCGACCAGTCGATGTTGAAGCCCGTCGGCGCGTTTGTCCGCACCACTTCTTCCAGCGCAGCCAATGCTTGCCCGGAGCTGTAGCCCGGCGCTTCGCTGCCTTGGATCGTGATGCTTCGCGAGGCATTGAAGCGGGAGATGATCGGCGCGCCGGTGTCGAGATTCGGCACAAGGAGCGTGTCAAGGGGCACCAGTGTCTTCGTATTCGATTTCACGAAGACGAATTTCGCCGCTTCCGCCTCGGTGCGGTAGGCGGTGTCGGACTGCACCACGACTTTGTAGGTGCGGCCGAAGCGGTTGAAGTCGTTGACCTCGTAGCCGCCGAAATTGACTTGGAGCGCCGTGAAAACGTCGGAAAGATTTACGCCGAGGTTCATGACCTTCTCGCGGTCAATGGTGAAGTCGCAAATCGGGGAATTGATGGAGTAGGTGGAGTAAACGCCTTGGAGCTCCGGCCTTTGGTTCGCCGCCGCGACGATGCGCTTCGTGATTTCGTCCAGCTCCATGTCTGTGTGGCCGGACATATCGAGAAGCTGCATATTGAAGCCGCCGACGTTGCCGAGACCGGGGAGGGCCGGCGGGTTGAACGCGATGACGAAGGCTTCCGGCGTCACGCTCCGGCCGAGGCCGAAGGTCTTGCCGATTTCGGTATTGATGGAAGTCTCCACCGTCTCGCGCTGCGACCATTCGGAAAGGCCGACAAACATCGTCGCGCCGTTGGACTTCGCGCCGTTGGACAAAATGTCGAAGCCCGTGATGTTCATCACGTTGTCCACGCCGGGCAGCTCGCCGAGTTTCGCCGCCAGCCGCTGGGTGGTGTCGGCGGTGCGGTTCAGCGACGTGCCCTCGGGAAGCGAGACAGACACGACGTAGAAGCCTTGGTCCTCCTGCGGGATGAAGGTGGAGGGGACTACCTTGTAAAGAAGCCCCATCAGCACGGTGATGACGAGGAGCGTGATGACGCCCAACCGCAGCCGTGAGACGAGCCAGCTCACCTGTCCCGCGTAGCTGCCCGTGACACGCTCAAACCAGTCGTTGAATTTCGCGAAGAAGCCCGCGAAGAGGCTCGACTGCGCTCCCGTCTCATGGGGTTTCAACAGAAGCCCGCAGAGCGCCGGGGAAAGGGTCAATGCCACGAAGGTGGAGAACGTCACGGAAATCGTGATCGTCAGCGCGAACTGCTTATAGAGCACGCCCATCATGCCGCCGAGGAAAGCCACGGGCACGAAGACCGCCGCCAAGACGAAGGTGGTGGCGATGATCGGCCCCTGCACCTCGTCCATGGCAACCTCCGTTGCCTTGGCCGGGGGGAGATCCTTTTCCGTCATATTGCGTTCCACGTTCTCGATGACGACAATCGCGTCGTCCACCACGAGGCCGATGGCCAGCACCATGGCGAACAGCGTCAAAGTGTTGATGGAAAAATTGAGAAGGACGAAAGCGCCGAAGGTGGCAATCAACGACACAGGAATGGCAATCGCCGGGACCAGCGTCGCCCGCCAGTTTTGCAGGAAGAGATAAAGAATCAACGTAACGAGAACCAATGCCTCGATAAAGGTCTCGGCGACCTCGTGGATGGAAGCGCGGATGTACTTCGTGCTGTCCACGATTTCCATGTACTTCAAATCGGGGGGGAAATCCTTTTCCGCCTCGCGGATAACCTCCTGCACGCCGCGCACCGTTTCCATAGCGTTGGCGTCGCTGGTGAGCTGGATGCCGAAGCCGACGCCGTTCATGCCGTTCGTAAAGCCCCAGATCGGCTCACGACGCGCGCCCGTCTCGATGCGCGCGATGTCCTTCATGCGGACGAAGGAGCCGTTGGGATCCGAGCGAACGATGATATTGGCAAATTCCTCGTCGGTGACGAGACGGCCCGCCACGCGGCCCGTGTATTGCTTTTCCTGCTCCTTCGGCGCCGGCTGCATACCGATGGTACCCGCCGGGGCCTGCACGTTTTGGTTCTTGATTGCGTCGGTCACGTCGGCGACGGTGAGGCCCAGCTCCGCCAGCTTGTCCGGGTTCAGCCAAATGCGCATGGCATAGTCCGGCCCGAAAATGTTCACGTCGCCGACGCCGGGCACGCGCTTGATTTTGTCGATGATGTAAATATCGGCGTAGTTTTTTATGAACTGCCGCGTATAGGTGCCGTTCGGCGAGTGGAGTGACCCGACCAGCGCCATATCCGGCGACGCTTTTTTCGTCGTCACGCCGTAAGACGTGACCTCGGCAGGCAGGCTGTGGCTCGCGATGGAAACGCCATTCTGCGTCTTCACCGTGTCCATGTCGGCGTCGGAATCGAGATCGAAGACCACAGACAGGCTGTAGCGCCCCGTGTCGTCGGAGTTCGACGACATATAGTCCATGCCGTCGACGCCGTTGACCTGCTGCTCGATGACCTGCGCCACCGTTTCGTTGACCACGCTGGCGTTCGCGCCGACATAGCTCGTCGCGACGCTGACCGTCGGCGGCGAAATGCGCGGGTACTGTGCGACCGGCAGGCTCACGGCCGCCAGCGCGCCGATGATGACCATCGCGATGGCGATGACGATGGCGAAGATGGGACGGCGAATGAAAAACTTCGGCAAGATAAACTCCCCCTTGGAAAAATAGCATCAAGAAAAAATAAATATCATTCAAATATAGCTATTATAACAGAAAAAACTTGTATGCGACATAAAAATTGGCATTTCCCGAAAAAGGAAATGCCAATTTTCTATGTTTTTTACGGCTCGATAATGTTGAAGCTCCCCACCGCGCCGCCTTGGAACCTGTGCAGCGCCGTCAAGATTTTCTCGAATTTTTCTGTTTCTCCCTTGATCTCCGCGATCTGCCTGAACTTTTCCCCATCGCCGGAGGCGAGCAGCAGCAGCGCCTTCGACGAGCATTTGATCTCGACGTCGGCTTCCTTTCCGCCCTTGGCGTGAAGCAGCGCGCCGTAACGCATATAAGCCATGCAGCTTTCCTTCGTGTCCGTCAGGTCGAAGCGGACGGTGAAGGCTTCGTCCTGCAGCGCGTCGCGGTCCAGCCGGACGCCCACGAAGTCGAAGACCATTTCCGGCGTCAGGTTTTGCATCAGATCGCCGCCGAAAGAATGGGCAGCCTTGCCTTTCGGCAACGTATTTCCTTCCCGAAGATCCTTGACCGCCGACAGGTAGCAGTTGCGCCACGGTCCCGACTCCGCCTGATAGGCGAGCTGCTCCAGCGCGTCCGCGCAAAGATTCCGCGCTTCCTCGTTTTTCGGATCGGCAAATACAAGCCGGTTCGTGAATTCCGCCACCCATTGATACTCGCCGGCGTCGTAATCCTGCTTCGCTTTTTCCATCGCCGCGTCGATGCCGCCGAGAGCCAGATATTCCGCCCATTTTTTTGCGCTATCCTCCGGCGGCAGCTTGTTCAGATGGACGGGGTTCGCGTCGTACCAGCCCATGAATTTCTGATAGACGGCCTTCGCGTCGTGGGCCACCGTGCCGTAATATTGGCGCGTGAACCAATTTTTCGCCAGCGCGTC
>CAMVIO010000225.1 GCA_947167555.1 uncultured Selenomonadales bacterium | reverse complement strand
GCTTCACGAAAAACTTGCAGTTGACGGGCGCGTATGCCCATGCCTTCGGCGTCGACGCGGGGCCGAGGCTGAAAGCCGCGAACGCCGCGTGGGAAAGCGGCCAAAAAAATTCCTACGCTATCCAGTTGGATTACAAGGGTGCCCATCCGGGCAAGAAAGGCTCGTGGGGCGCGTTTGCCGCGTGGCGGCAGCTTGGCGGCTTTGCCAGCACGGGCTGGAACACCTACAAAGTCCACTACGCGCAGGACAGCGGCACGCGCGGCCTTGAGCTCGGCGTTTCATGGACGCCGATGCTCGGGTTCATGGCGCAGTTCCATTGGTTCCACGGACAGAATATGAACGTGTACAGCGGCGGGGCTTCCACAAGGGTCAACAGCGTCTTTTGCGAGGCGTGCTTCTACTTCTAATGCGGAAAGAAAAACAGGCGGGACTCGATACAAAAGCGAGTCCCGCCTGTTTTTTATCGACGCACGCCGGAGGACGCTATGGAATACCCGTCGCGCCCCTCGGTTTTCACTTGGTACAGCGCCCGGTCGGCGGCGTTGAACAAGTAATCATAGTTCGCGCCGTTCTCCGGATATATGGCGACGCCCATGCTAATCGTGATGTGGAAATCCGTGTTTTCAACTTCGATGGAATGCGCCGCGTCCATCAGTTGCTTCGCTTTGCGCTCCACGTCCTCCCGCGTCAGGTTGCCCTCGATGAACACCACGAATTCGTCGCCGCCGAAGCGTCCGAGGCAGTCGCTCTGCCGGAAGACCTCTTTCAGCACTGTCGAAAATTTCTTCAGGATCTCGTCCCCGCATTGGTGGCCATAAGTGTCATTCGCTTCCTTGAAACGATCCATGTCGATAATGAAAAAGGCGCCCTTTCCGTCTCCCTGCATCGTTTTCAGCTTTTTCCGGACTGTTTCCTCGAAAGCGATCTTGTTGTAAAGCTCGGTGAGCCGGTCCGTTTCGGATTCCAGCTTGTAGCCGTCCCTCGAGACCCGCATGGCTTCCACGCGCCTCAAGGCCAGTTCCAGATCCTTGTTTTTCTGCTGCAGGATCTCGTTCTGCCTGTTTTGGAGACGGTTGCGGTAAATCACGAAGAACAGCGCTGCCAGCCCTGCGATCAGAAGGCCGAAGAACAAGGCCGCGCGCAGCGGATATCGTTTCAGGAGATAGGAGGCGGAAAGCATGGGGCGCCCGTTCTCATGCGCCAACCGACCCAACTCGTTCCTGTCCAGGCGGAGGATCGCCCCGTTCAGGACGTTCTGCAGGATCAGCGGCTGCCTCGGCGATATGGCCAACGCTACGGGAAGCTTGGTCAACTCACGGTCGGCTTCCTCCAACCCGGAACGAAAGAGCATATCGTTCTCCCGGCGCAGGCACAGGACGGGAATATACGCTGTTTCATACAATCCCATTTCCACCGCGTCCAGGCACTGCTCCACCGAAGCCGCCGTCCGGATCCTCTGGCCGTACTTTTGCGAAAAGAATTGCTCCGCGCCTGGAAAACCCGCCGGAATGATTGCCGTGTTTTGGGCGGCGGACTGCATATTCCCGTCCTTGCGGCGAATCACGGAAAACTCTTCCTCGATGACGTTTCCCGTGTAATACACGTCCATCGCCGAAATCTCGTCTCCATACGAAGCAAAGGCCAGGTCGGCCGCGCCGGAGGCCAGCATCATCCAAAGCTGCTGCTCCGATTCCGCCCGGCAAAGCGAGAACTTGAGGCCGCTTCCCGCAGAGAGCAGATTCAGGATATCGATGTAGAGACCGTCGGATGTTCCGTCGTTCCCAATCTCGAAAAAGGGCGCGCAATCCGGCAGGAATGCTACGCGCAGTTCCTTCGCTTCCTCTACATACCGCTGCGCGGCTTTCGTGGGACGGACGATGGCCTGGAGCGCCGGATCCACGAATTTTCCCTTCAGCGACGTTCCGAAACCGGGATTCAATGTCTCGATGGTGATGACGACGTCTGTCAGCTCGTCGCAAAGCGCCTGCTTCTCAGGCGTGGTCATGAGACGCGCCGGTACGACGGCGAAACTTTGCTCGAGGCAGATGTCGGGCTCCACATGCGCGCCGTTGTCGCACACGCCGTCAATCTCGCCGCTGCGCAAAGCCGACATCATCGACGGCTCGTCCGGAAACATACGGATATTCGCGCGCCAGTCGTTTTTCGCCATAAAAAACGAAAGTGCGCTCTGGTTCACGTCGTTGGCAATCATACCGATGGTGACGTTTTCCGCAGGCCGCGACATCAACGGTTGCGTAGAATCGTCGAGACGGTACAGACGCAGCAGTGTCCAGTTCGGCACGGCGCCGACGAAACTCATGCCGGCCGTAGTGACGCCGGGCTGCACAGGCCCGACGAAATCCAGCTCGCCGCGCATCAGGCGGCCCAGGCATTCCTGATATGTGCCGCTTTCATATACATATTGCCAACGATTATGCTTGGAGACTTCGTTCAGATATCCCCGCATCTGATTGAGCAGCATCTGGTAGGCGTATTCATCTGCCTGCCCCGGCGGATCCACCAGCCCGATACGGACAATCCGTCCCGAACTTCCGCTCTCTTCCGCCTGGACGGTTAGAGGGAAGGAACATATCGTCAATAAAAGCACGAACAGAGCGCACAAAAGCTTTTGCAAGCCAATCCCTTCTTTATGGAAAACAAAATATCAATAAACAGATTTATGAACCTATTGTCTCAAATTCTTTCGTATTATATATTCTTTTGATATGTTTTGCAAGACTAAAGACGGGGGAGATAAGGTCTTCTTTTGCCGCTTGCAGGAAAATTTTATTATTCGTCGAAGAATAAGTGTGGAAAATTTGCCCGAAGCAACGAGGAAGAAAGAGGAGGAACATTTATGCTGCAGTGCAAGACTTTGAAAAAGACGGCAGGCATTCTGGCGATTGCCATTGGAATCTCATGCGGCGCGGTGGCTGCCGCATCGGAGGACCCGGCCCGGGACCGGCTCGATGAATACGCCGCCTATATCCGGGAGCACAAGATTTCGGATTTCGGCTACCCCGCAAATCACGACGTCCAGCTCGAAGGGTTTTACGACTGGCTCGTGGAAAGCGGCGCTTACAAGGCCATGTCGAACAACGCCGGCGATCCGTTCCAGATCCACGGCGGGCATTTGAACGCGCTGGCATTTGAGCGCGAAGTCATCGACTTTTTCGGACCGCGCTACGGATTCGATCTGGACAATCTTTGGGGACTCGTCACATTCAGCGGCACCGACGGGAACGACCACGGCATCTATTTCGGTTCGAAGTATCTGGAGAAAAAGACCGGGAAAAAGCCGATTGTCTATGTGTCCGACGCCGCCCACTATTCGAATATGCGGCTGGTGGACCTGCAGAATCTCGACCTTCGGCTGATTCCCTCCGACGCCCATGGCCGCATGATTCCCGAGGAATTCGAGAAGGCTCTGGTCACCGACCGGCCCGCGCTGATCGTTTTCGCGATGGGCACGACCTTCAAGGGCGGCATCGACGACCAGGACGCGATCAACAAGATATTGGCGAAATATCCGTCCGTTGCGGTTTACCGTCATGTGGACGCGGCGCTCTTCGGCGGCTATCTGCCGTGGACGACATTCAAGAACGCCGTGAACCGCAAATTCCATCCCTTTGATTCAATCGCGGTCAGCGGCCACAAGTTCTTCGGCATCGACGAGCCGGCGGGCATCTTCCTGACGACGATGGAGGTCAAGCAAAACCAGAACCCGTTCAACGTCACCTATCTCGACGGCAGCATGCCGATGATCAACTGCTCGCGTTCGGCTCTCGCTCCGCTGAAGATCTGGTGGATCATCCAGCACGTCGGAGCGGAGGGCTTCACCCAGCAGGCCTATGGGATGCTGTTCCGCGCGGCATGGCTGGAGAGCGAGCTGAGAAATATGGGCTGGCCGGTATGGCGGGAGAAAAAGTCGAACACCGTCTATTTCAAGCGCCCGCCCGAAGCCATCGCGACGAAATACGATCTCGCCCCCGATCACGACGACAGGCTCGGCGGCGACCT
>CAMVIO010000224.1 GCA_947167555.1 uncultured Selenomonadales bacterium | reverse complement strand
GCAGATTCCGGTCTTTCACCGGTTAGAAACGTGCGCCGCCGGGCGCACCCAACAAAAAAGGACGCTTTCCCTGTATCGGGGCAAGCGTCCTTTTCATTTTATTTTCATGTTTTGTTCGTTTGTTTCACGTGAAACATTTTTTCGGTTATAAATCAAATCGCTATTTTTTTCAAGATTACATGACAAAAAACATACACCCCAATGATTGCAAGGGTTTAAATGCTTTCATTATTTTTTCATTCTATGTTCGTTTGTTTCACGTGCAACAATTTGATCCGAAAAATAGAATTCGGATCGAATAATGGTTTCGAAGTTTATTCTAATTGTAAAATGAATAAATATATGATATATTCATGTAGATAAGGCAATCCGATTTGACATCATATCGTTCTGCAGGTGATCCGTCATGACCAACAAGCTTCTTGCCTCAAACAGAATCAGAAAGGTTCTGGTGGAGCTGATCCTGGACATCGCAAAAAACCTGAAAATGCCCGTCATCGCGGAAGGCGTGGAAACGGAGCGCCAGCTCGCGATGCTGAAGGACGCGGGCTGCGACCTGGTGCAGGGTTATTATTTCTCCCGCCCGGTCCCGCCGGAGGAATTCGAGAAATTCATCGAATCCGAAAAAAGAGGATAAGAACACTCCCCGAAGCTCTTCACGTCGGCCTCATTATTCTCCGTGACCTTCAGTCAACGCAGACTGTATTCATGCAACTTTTTATATAGTCCCACTGCAAGCATCATGCTATAATGGAAGAGAGTAAGACTGAGGAGGATTCCATGGAGATACGGGTTTTGCGGTACTTTCTCGCGGTGGTGCGGGAGGAGAATATTTCGAAGGCGGCGGAGTCGCTGCATCTGACCCAGCCGACGCTTTCCCGGCAGCTCGCTGATCTGGAGGCGGAAATCGGGCAGCCGCTTTTCGAGCGCGGACGCCGTCTCGCTCTGACCGAGGCGGGCGTGATGCTTCGCCATCGGGCGGAGGAAGCCGTGGCGCTGATCGATCGCATCGAGGCTGATTTCCGCCACGCCGAGGACGTGGGCGGAACGCTGGCCATCGGCAGCGGCGTCTATGCAGCGGGCTCGGAGGTCATCCGCACGCTGGAGGAGTTTTCCCTGCGCTATCCGAAGGTGCAATACGAGATTTACACGAACAGCGCCGATACCCTGCGGGAGCGGCTGGACGCCGGGCTTCTTGACTTCGCGCTGCTCGCGGAGCCTATCGATGTCGCTCATTACGATTATTTCCGCCTGCCGATGAAGGACGTTTGGGGGATTTTTACACAGGCGGGCAGTCCTTTGGCGAAAAAAAAGAAAATCCGGCGCGGGGACCTCGCAGGGCATCGTCTAGTCTGCACCGGCCGGCTGGCCATCCGCAAAGAGGTCGATCTTTGGCTCGGAGACACGGACGACCTTTTGATGTTCGCACGGTACAATCTTGTGGACAATATAGTGCCGCTGGTTTTCGACGGCCTTGCCGACGCCATTACCATAGAGGCTGCGGTGGCGCATTACGATCCGGCGCGGTTCGTCTTCCGTCCCCTCGATCCGCCGTTGACCTCCACCGTAGTGCTGGCCTGGAAACGCTTCCAGCCGACCTTCGGCGCAACGGGAAAGTTCTTGGAATTTTTGCGGGAGAAATTTGTGCTTATGGAATAACAATAGCCGCAATGAAAATTTTTTGACACAAGGGACTTCTAAAGTTATAATAATCATAGGATATATATACACGTTCAAGGAGGATGATGGCAATGTTGATGGTTCGCGACACCAATGATTTTATCCACCAGATGATGGGTGCGCCGGTGGAGAGCAAAAAGGGATTGAAAAAAATACAAGATGCGGGCGTTGATACGAACAGCAAAGCGTATCAGGTAGTCATATCGGATATGGCGGCATCGGCAGGAAACGGCATTGCCTATACAAATCCGACCGCTATCAAGAATCGCATGATGAATTACGATGCAGACGGAAACTGGGTCAATCCTGCCGTCAAATATTACGGTGCAAAGAGCAACGGCAAAGTGTTCGACGGCGGAAAAGTTTCTCCCCATTGACGGTAAAAGCCGTCTCTGCTTTTTAGGCATAGATGCACATAAAAAATAGGTATTAGACAAACTTCTATCAATGACTTTATACTATGGGCGAAGCCGATAAGAAAACGGCTCGCCCATATTTTTTTCGGGGCGACGTAAAAGGAGCGTGATGGGATTGAAAACGGCGAAAGCGGACGGCGTAGCCATCCGCGGCGCGGACACCAGCAGCGCGAGCTTCCGCGCCGAAATCGGCGCAACCATGAAGCCGGGAGAAAACAGCCCGTGGAGCCTCGACCTGAACGTAAGCGGCTTCGCAGAAAAGAAGTAGGGCTTCACAGGCGGCGTCAGCGTGGCGTTCATGTTCTGAGGAAATATGGATTAAAAGCCGTCATCTTGGCGGCTTTTTTAATTTGTGCATATAATTCCGGTATGGTGTAAGCGTCATTTTTCGCCGCAGCACTAATTTTCCCGGAATGGCAGACGCGCGACACGTTCAAGATTACTTCAGTTTTACACGGCAACGTCCAATGCTCTGTACTGGTCGACGTCTTGACTGTTGATTATTTTTAAGTTATCATATAAAAGGAAAGGAGGCGCGGCATTGTACGAAATTGACTTCTATGCGGATAGGCAGGGGAATGTACCCGTTCGCGAATACATCAAAGAACTTGCCGGAAAGAAAGACAAGGACAGCCGTATCAAGCTGAACAAAATCCGCGATTATATAAGGGCCCTGGCCAAGCACGGGGCGACGCTTGGTGAGCCGTATATGAAGAAAATAAGCGGTGAGTTATGGGAACTGCGGCCTTTGAGTGACCGAATCATGTTCGCGGCATGGACAGGCAATAGATTTCTCCTTATCAGCCATTTCGTGAAAAAAACGATGAAGACGCCTCCCGTAGAAATCGAAAAAGCGGAGCGACTTTTGAAAGATTTTAGAGAAAGGAACAAGAGCAATGGATAGAGCGTATAAGAAGGCCATAGATCATGCACAAGCCTGCCTGGAAGACGCGCGGCAACGAGGTGCGGAAGCCATTGGCGGGAGCTGGGACGACGAATTTGAAAAGGAGATTTTCACGCCGGAGGAAATCGCCGCCAGCAATCTGCGCGTGGCGCTGATCGGCGAATTTATCAAGGCGCGGAACGAGAAGGGAATCACGCAACGGAAACTGGAAGAATTAAGCGGCGTGAAACAGCCGGTTATCGCGCGAATAGAAAGAGGGCATATCAGCCCCCAAATCGACACACTTGTAAAAATGCTTGCACCGCTTGGGAAAACGTTGGGCATTGTGCCGCTTCCGACAGCGCAATGAAAGCGCCAGCCCCGGACGACTATTTCTCCTATGTGCCGCATGAGGTCCATGCTTTTAAAGCATAGATGCGCATAAAAAATAGGTATTAGACAAACTTGTATAAATGATTTTATACTAAGGGCGAAGCCGATAAGAAAACGGCTCGCCCGTTTTTTTCGGGCGATATAAAGGAGCGTGATGTGGTTGAGGAAAGCGAAAGCGGGCACGGGGTTGTCTGCACTTCTGGAAAGCGCGGGATTCGATCCGTCGGACGTTCGCCGCTATATGGAGCTTTCGACGCGCTCCGGCACGGAGGCGGCGCGGGTGCGAATCCTCCGGGGACAGAGGGGGCGGCTCATGGACGAGCTGCACCGAAGGCAGCAAGTCTTGGACAAGGTCGATTATTTGATATGGCAGGCCGAGAACGGCAAACAACAGAAAGGACGATGAAGAAAATGAAGAATTGGACGAAGAAAATGAAACTGGCGGCGCTGGCGGGCGTTCTCGCAGCGGGGCTGACGAGCTTTGGCGGCGTCGCCGACGCAGCGGAGGCGGCGGAAGGCTATCCCGCCGTGGATGAAGTCAAGGCGGAGCTTGGGAAAGAAGCCGGGACGATTTTTGCCATCGGCTCGCCGAACGTCAACTACGACAAATATTTCACGGGCAAGACCTTCCTCGCGCCGCTGGCGAACGACAAAATCGGCGT
>CAMVIO010000223.1 GCA_947167555.1 uncultured Selenomonadales bacterium | reverse complement strand
AAAGGGGCTGGCGCACAGTTTTGGTTTTGTGCGCCAGCCCTTAAATCTTTTTGTTATTCGAATAAGAATAATCAATAATCCTTTTGAAAAGATTGACGTGAATTGCCTGGCTTATTTTTCCAATCCTTTCAGCAAAACCTTCAGGAACGGAATATACAACGAAACAAAATTCTTTGTCCCCCGCCCGACATCCTTGAAAATCTCTATATGAAAACGCTCTTTGTATTCAATGCTTGCGGGATACAGCGTCAAAGCATAGCTGCTCTCGCAATCCACAAAAACAGCAGCTTGTTCCCGAGTAAACGTTGGAAATAGTTTCCGTACCAGTTTGACAAGTTCGTCAAAGATTTGGCCGCTCTCCAAACGGAAACGCCTGTGCATTTCCGAGGAAGCGTCTTTCAAGATTACCGTGTTCACAATGCTGAACAGAGCCATCATCCGCTGATGGCGCAGCATCAGCTCCGCCCAGGCAAGGCAGAATGCGTCTTGGTCTTTCACGGCGCCCGAAAAGGTATCCCTGGCGTCTTCCAACAAATTCCACCTGTCTTGCAGCAGCAGGGTAAGGAAGATATCCTCCTTGCACTGGTAGTAGTTGTAAAGGTTCAGGCGTGTAAAGCTTACCTTCCTGCCAATTTTTGAGAACGTAACTTTGTCATAGCCCACCTCCGCATAAAGCGACGCCGCAGCATCCACGATCTGCTGTCGCCTGAGCTTCTTCTGTTCTTCGCCCCTAGCCCTGAGAAAACTCACGCCTTTTTTCAAGCTCATTCCTCCAGCCTGCCAAAGTAGGATCTCTTCATCTGGTAATATGCCGCAGTTCCACGATAATTTTGCAGCGCCGCATTCAGCTTGTCAAGCATTTCCTTATTGCCTTTGGCTACGGCAATCCCGACGCCGATCTTCGTATCATCGGGCAATTCCGCCACAAGTCTCAGCCTGTCCTTGTAAAAATTGGCAACATAGAAACGGGCGGTGTAATGATCCATGACGGCAAAATCGACCTTTTGATCCAGGACCGCTTGCAATGCCTCTTCCGTACTGCCGCATTCAACGACGGCACCGGAATACGCTTTGGCCTGATTCATGTAAGTGCTTCCGGCTACAACCGCGATGCGTTTGTCTTTCATGGCATCCGCGCTGTGGGCGTCCGTACCGGAGAGTGCAATCACAACGCTCGATCTATCAAGATAGGGTTCCGTAAAATCGACTGTGCTTCTCTGCTCATCCGTAACAGTCATATGGGAAATGACTGCATCCACCTTCCCATCCTGCAGAGACGTCAATAGATAATCGGCGCCCGTCTGTACGAATTCCACCCTGCCATAGCCCATCTCCCCGGCCAATCCTTGCATCATCTCTATATCAAAGCCGATATGAGTTTTAGATGCTTCCTGATAATACGCAAACGGCGGCGAAGCGGAATCAGTACCCACGCGCAGCACTTTTTTCGTCGGCGCTTCCTGCCGGCCAGACACGTTCGCCCTGTCTGCTTCACCAATAAAACCGGTAAAGGCGAAAAGACACATAATCGCCAACACAATGCTCAGAATTTTTTTCATGTCGCTACCTCCTTCTGTCTAACAAATATCACATATACTCAAATAAATAACACATTGTCATTTATTTGAGTATATACTATCATATCGCATTTTAAATTACAATATGTAATTTAAAATTTTTTTTGCAGCCTTTACTTCCGAACAAAAAAGCCGCAGACCGCTATGTAACGGTCTACGGCAATGTGAAGATGCCGGACGGGACAAAACATGCTATAATCATGGCAGACAGGACAAAGAGTCCCATCACGGATTGTGCAATATTGCAGTCACCCATGGGACTGATATTCAACACAGGAGACACCATGAAAAAAGAGTTACCTCACTTCGCTATAGGCTCTGCTTACGGTGGTTCGCAAGATTGGTGTACAGAGCTCTGGATGAAAATCGGCGGATGCGCCGCCGTCACCGCCTGCGACAGCAGTATCTTTTTCATGCTCCACAAAGGCAGGCGAGAGCTTTATCCCTATGCCCTGAATGACATTTCCCGCAGGGACTATGTGGATTTCACGGATATCATGAGACCCTATCTCCATCCGAGGGAAGGGGGCGTCGACCGGCTGGACATTTACATCGACGGCTTCGGAAGATTCCTGCGTGACCGTGACGAATCTACGATTCAAATGACGCCATGGCCGGGCGAACGGGATTTAACGACGACGGAAGCCGTCGTCAAAAAGCAAATCGAAAACGGATGGCTCATCCCCTGTCTTACGCTCCATCACCGCCACCCATCCATGAGCGATTATGTTTGGCATTGGTATCTCCTGAACGGATACGCGGAACAGGACGGAACGCTTCTCGTCAAGGCAGTCACTTTTGGCTCATGGCGATGGCTGGATTTCTCAGTGCTGTGGAATACGGGCTACGACCGAAAAGGAGGACTGATCCTTTATAGCGCATCCTAACGCAGGAAGATACGGGACACACCGGACGACATCCTCGGCGTGCGCACGGACAGGAAGCTGTCGAAAAAGAAACGCAGCCTATCCGGGCTGCGCCGTTCACGTCGCGTCGGACGTGGATATTTCAGATTGATACCCCAAGCAAAAGGACCGGGCATTGGAAACACCCCATGCCTGGTCCTTTTCTTCCACACGCTATAAACTCCTGCGTAATCACAATGTCTCCGGTAACAAGCAGACTGCAAAACAGTTACGCCATCTTCCCAACCGTCGCGCCGTAAACCACGAAATCCTGCTCCCCGTCGAGTCCCAGCGCCGCGTTCAGCACGTCGTCTTTGAACGCTCCTATCGCGCAGACGCCGATCCGATGCGTGTAGCCTGCCAGGTAGAGATTCTGGCAGACGTGTCCGGCGTCGAGGAAGATATACCTTGCCGACCGAGGGCCGTACCTGTGGTTCATACGCCGATAATTGGCGCACCACAGGAACGTCGCCGCGCTGTTCTTGACCATGTTCTGCGCGTTGAATCCGGGAATCAGCGCCGCGTCCGCCTCTTCGCCGTTGGCGATCGGCAGCAGCGCATGCCCGAGGGCGAGGAATCGATAAAGCCCCGCAGGGATTCCGTCCACGCGATGGACGAGCAGATACGTCTCGAACGCGTGCCTTGCGCCCGCCGACGGCACCGTCCGCATCGTGCCGCCGTTTTCCGTCGCCATTTTCACGCCCTGCGTACACCAGAGCAAAAACGAAAGTTCCTGCAGCGTCAGTGCTTCGTCGTTGTATTCGCGAACCGACGCGCGCATTTCGACCATTTCGAGGAAATTGATTTCCTTATCCGGCAAAAGCCCCGGCTCGGGCAAACGAAACACGCGGGCGTCCTGCGGTATCGGAACCTCCGGCGGCGGGGGCGGTATCTGCCGCTCCGCTTCCGTCGGGTGTCCTTCTTTCAAGTCTGTCGCTTTCAGAAAGCGTTTGATTTCTTCTTCCATATCGTCACATCTCCGGACGGTTGCCCGTCTTCCCTTCAAATTTATGATAGCTGCCGCCGTTGCGCCGGTTCCTCAGTTCACGGAACACGATCTCCGGCGAAAGATTGTGGAACGCCAGGAGAACGAGGCAGTGATACCAAAGGTCGCCCATCTCGTAGGCGATTTCCTTGCGGTCCATATTCTTCGACGCGATAATGGTCTCCGCCGCTTCCTCGCCGACCTTTTTCAGGATCTTGTCCTGCCCGTGCTGGAACAGGTAATTCGTATATGAGCCTTCCACCGGATTGAGTTGGCGGTCGCGAATGACTTCATAGAGATCGTTCAGCACGTTTGCCAGCGAAGCCTGCGGCTCCTCCGGCACGACGGCGACGCTCTTCTCGTTCTCGCCGAGCCTGCGCCCGCTGAAGCAGGAATATGTGCCCGTGTGGCAGGCGACGCCCGTCTGATGCACGCGCACCAGCAGCGTGTCGCCGTCGCAGTCGTAGGAGATTTCCTTGACCTTCTGCACGTTGCCCGACGTCTCGCCCTTGTTCCAAAGCTTTTCGCGGCTGCGGCTGTAAAACCATGTGTAGCCCGTCTCCAACGTCTTTTTCAG
>CAMVIO010000222.1 GCA_947167555.1 uncultured Selenomonadales bacterium | reverse complement strand
CCTTCGCACACTCGATGCTCTTTGCGAGGCGGCAAAAATCCATATCCTCGCCCTCGGTAGAAAGCGCCGCTCCCATTGCCACGAAGTAACAACCATCTTTGACCGGCATCACTTCATCCGGCGTCAATTTCAGCGTCTCGATAAAACGTTTGCGAAGCTCAGACAGAAAATAGAGCGGCCCGCCCAGGAACGCGATATGCCCGCTAATCGGCCGCCCCTGCGCAAGATTGCCAATGGTCTGGTTAACCACCGCCTGGAAAATGGAAAGCGCGATATCGGCTTTTTCCACGCCGTCGTTAATCAGTGCCTGAATGTCCGTCTTCGCAAAGACGCCGCAGCGGGAAGCGATGGTATAAATCTGGCGCCCCTTTTCCGCCAACGCGTTCAGTCCCAACGCGTCCGTCGAAAGAAGCGCCGCCATGTGGTCGATAAAGGAACCGGTGCCGCCGGCGCAGACGCCGTTCATGCGCTGCTCCGACGCGCCGCCGAAATAAGTGATTTTCGCGTCCTCGCCGCCGAGCTCAACCGCCGTATCCGTCTGCGGAATCAGCGACTTCACCGCTGACGCGCAAGCGATGACCTCCTGCACGAACGGAAGCCCGACGCGCTGCGCGACGCCCATGCCCGCCGATCCAGTCAGGGCAAAGGAAAAACGCCGCGAGCCAACGACGTCCCGCAGCGCCGACAAATTTTCATGCAACGCCTTGCTGATTTCCGAAAAATGACGCGCATATTTTTTATAAATGATTTCCTTAGCCTGGTTCAAAACCACGACCTTGATCGTCGTGGAACCAATGTCAATACCGACACTTAAAGCCGAATCCAACTCCCTGCACCACCCGCGAAATAATCATAGATTGTCAACATGAACGACGTTCATATTATACCACATCAGCACTAAACTTCAAGCTGTTTTAGTGCTTTTGCCCCATTCCCGCCGTATATCCACACGTCATTTTCCGCTGCATACCATGACGCATCGTAATTGACCCGGACGAGACACAATCCTGAGGCCGGAGCGGTGGCGCTGGCGCGCCGGCGATCCCTTGCGGCAAGTATAGACAGGAAGTCTTCAGGCGAGAAAATACCTCTGCCAACGTCCGCCAATGTGCCGACGATATTTCGCACCATATGATAAAGAAAACCATCGGCCACAAAAGTAAACATGAGTTCCCGTCCATCACGCCTGCATTCCGCTCTCGCCATTGTGCGAATCGGGGAGATTGGCGCGCCGCCGGAAGCACGAAACGAGGAAAAATCATGCGTACCGAGCAGCGACGCCAATGCGCTTTCCATCACCGACGTATCAAGCGGCTGCCGGATATGCCACGCATAGCGGCACAAAAACGGGTTTGGAGTTTCTCCCGTCAAAATCCGATAGCAATACATTTTTTCCTTCGCCGAATGAAGGGCGCTGAATTCCCTATCGGCTTCGAAAGCCCGGCACACAACAATGTCCGGCGGCAACAAGCTGTTCACCGCTCGCGGCACGCGCTCAACGGGAATTGTCCCGTCCGTGAAAAAGTTCACGACCTGTCCCGCTGCATGAACGCCGGCGTCCGTCCGTCCCGCTGCCGCCAGTTCCACCGTATCGCCGAACACACGGGAAAGCGATTCTTCCAAAACATTCTGCACCGCGACGACGGGGCGTGTTTGCCGCTGGAAACCGTGGTAACCGGTTCCGTCGTAAGCGACAATCAGGCAAATATTCCGCGCCCGGCGTTTCATTTCATCTTTGTGTTCCCTTTTCATCAGACGCCCGCCGCCTTCATCGCGCCCATAGCAGCAAGAAGAAGTGCTGTCACCCCCGCCGCTGCATAATCAATGCCGCCGACATGAAGTTCCTTCATCCGCGTACGGCCTTCGCCTCCCCGGTAGCAGCGCGCTTCCATAGCCGTCGCCAATTCGTCCGCTCTGCGGAACGAAGAAATGAACAGCGGCACAAGAATAGGCACAAGATGACGGACACGTTTCAAAGCATTGCCTGTCGAAAAATCCGCGCCGCGCGACTGCTGCGCTTTCATAATCGTGTCCGTTTCCTCAATCAGCGTCGGCACGAAACGAAGCGCGATTGTCATCATCATGGCCAGCTCGTGCGCAGGAACGCCGACGAGCTTCAGCGGGCGCAGAAGGCGCTCCATGCCGTCCGTCAGGGAAAGCGGCGATGTCGTAAAGGTCAAAAGCGAAGAAAACACGATCAAGAGCGCCAGCCGCAGGCAGAGAAAAAAGCCCCGCACAAGTCCCTCTTTCGTCATGTCAAAAATCCAGACGTGGAAAAAAACTTCCCCCGGCGTCGAGCACAGATGGATCAAGAACGTGAAGGCGAGAATCCACCAGAGAGGGCGGAGCGAACGCAGATACATGGACAAGGGAACCCCCGACGAAACCGCCAGCAGGGCGGCAAGCCCCGTCAATACCGCATACCCGCCCGGCGTATCAAAGATGAAAATCGCCGCCATCAAGGCAATTAAAATCAAGAACTTTGTTCTCGGGTCCATCCGGTGCAACACGGACGTACCCGGAAAAAACTGCCCGATGGTGATATCCGTCAGCATGTTGTCCCTCCCTTTTTCCGTACCGCTCTCGAAATCCGCTTCACCGTTTCCTCCACCGTGAACGCGTCCGCTTCCACCGGAAGGCCGTTCTCCTGAAGGCGTGAAAGCAACGCTACCGTAGGCGGAACCGCAAGTCCTGCCTCCGCTATTTCCTCGTTGGCAAAAAAAGCCTCCGAAGGCGGCGCATCTACCAATACGCGACCATCATGCATAAAGACGACTCGCTCCGCCATCCGGGCAATATCTTCCATATTGTGCGATACGAATATGATTGTGAGTTTTTTCTTGCGATGCAATTCCGCAATGCGCCGTAAAAGTTCTTCCCTCGCTTGGGGATCAAGTCCGGCTGTGGGCTCATCCAGTACAAGATACTTCGGCTCCAACGCCAGGACGCCTGCAATCGCCACGCGGCGCATTTGCCCGCCGCTGAGACGAAACGGCGAAACGTCTTTGTAAGTCTTATAGTCAAGCTGCACGAATTCCATTGCCGAACGCACGCGGCGATTGATTTCATCCTCGGAAAGCTCCAGATTTTTAGGCCCGAAAGCAATATCCGCCGCCACCGTTTCCTCGAAAAGTTGTTGTTCCGGATACTGAAACACCATGCCGACTTTGCGGCGTGAAAGGATAGCCTCTTTCTGTTTCCCCGCAAGGCTCACGCCATCGACCAGCACCTCGCCTTTCGTCGGATGCAAAAGTCCGTTCAAATGCTGGACCAGTGTTGATTTTCCCGAACCCGTATGTCCGGCAATCGCCGTCAGCGAACCATCGGCAATCTTCAGCGAAACGTCCAGGAGAGCCGTGCGTTCAAATGGCGTCCCTGTCATATACGTATATGTTACGTTTTTTAACTCTATCGGCATAAAGCCACCGCCAAATCTTCATCCGTCACAATATTTTCCGGCAGGTCGATTCCGTGCTTTCGCAGTTTCCAAGCGACCTCCGCCGCCAGCGGCACGTCCAGCCCGCGCTTTCGCATCGCGTCCACGCGGCTGAAAATCTCCTCCGGGCTTCCGTCCTCAGCGACTTTTCCGTCCTCCATGACGATCACGCGCTGGGCCGCCGCCGCTTCCTCCATAAAATGCGTGATATAAACCACCGTGATGCCCGATTCACGATGAAGGCGACGCACTGTATCCAATACCTCCTTGCGTCCGACGGGATCGAGCATCGCCGTCGGCTCGTCCAGCACAAGGCACTTCGTCCGCATCGCCAGCGTCCCCGCAATCGCGACCCGCTGCTTCTGCCCGCCGGACAAAAGGTGCGGCGCGAAGCCGCGAAAATCCGTCATGCCCACCGCCGCCAACGCCTCGTCCACACGGCGGCGAATCTCCTCCGAGGGAACCCCAAGATTTTCCGGGCCGAAAGCTACGTCGTCCTCGACAATAGCCGCGATGATTTGATTGTCCGGATTCTGGAACACCATGCCAACCGTCTGCCGAATATCCCAAAGCCGCGCCGCGTCCCGCGTGTCCATGCCCGCCACGCGGCA
>CAMVIO010000221.1 GCA_947167555.1 uncultured Selenomonadales bacterium | reverse complement strand
AAGATTCCGCGACGATGAAGGCGGACGAGTTCCTCGCGATGGTGCAGGAAAAAATCAAGACGCGGGACGAAAAGTATTGAACAGTAAGTAAAACACGGAATAAAAGGAGGAGTGGGCGATGGGCGGGCAATATCCGACGCGGATTTTCAAATGCACGGACGAGAATTTTCTGCCGTCGCTCGTTTCGGCGTGGCTTGACAAGATACAGGAAATTGCGCCGCCGCCGGAAACAGTCCTGGGCGATACGGGGATTGAGGGGCTTCGGCTCGATTTCAACAGTGGCCTGCGTCTTCAGGTGCCGGGGGATGAAACGGATTCATACCGCGTTTTGATCGGTAATGCGGAAAGCGGCGAGGTATATTTCGACGAGGAAGTTTCGCGTACGATTCTCGTTTCCTTTGAAAAATATTTCATGCCGTGGCAGATTGAGGTTTTTCATCGCGGCGAGCATATTTTTTCGCATACGCTCGATTTGGAGGGGCAGGAGGTCTTTTTCCCTTTTTTGAGCGGGGCGATGGGAGACGCGATTGCTCTGCTTCCGTATGTTGCCGAGTTTATACGTCGTCATCGTTGCCGTCCGCGCGTTTCTCTCGCTCCCTATTTGCGTGATCTGGCGATACGGTATTATCCGGAGATGGAATACGCCGACGCGGTCGGTGACATGACCTATGCGACGTATGCGGTTGGCACATGGATGAACTTTTTGGCGGGGGCAACGGTGGACAGCCGCTTGATGCCGATGGAGGAAATCGGAAAAACTACGTTTGGTATCCCGGATACGATCCGGACGGTGCGATATACGCCGACAAAACAGCGCGCAATCCGGGAACCGTATGTGTGCATTGGCGTGCAGGCGTCAGGAGCATGGAAGGGATGGCATTATCCGGGCGGCTGGGACGACGTTGTCGCGTACCTGAAGGAATCCGGGTATCGTGTGCTTTGCATCGACCGGGACAGGGAAAATGCCTGGGGAGACATGTCAACGACAATACCGAATGGCGCGGAAGATTTTACGGGCGACATCCCCTTGATAGAGCGGGTTAATCTTTTGGCGTATGCGGACTTTTTTGTCGGATTGGGCAGCGGCCTTGCCTGGCTCGCCTATGCGGCAGGATGCCCTGTGGTCATGATCGTGGGCTTTACGTTGCCGTGGTTTGAGTTTGATACTCCATACCGCGTGCAGAATTATACGAAATGCTATGGATGCTTCAATGATGTGCGGGCGGAGTATGAACATGTCAAATATTGTCCTTACCATCGCGGGACGGATAAACAATTTGAGTGTTCCCGCTCTATTACTTCGCAGCAGGTGATCTTGACGATTGAAAGGCTTCGCCGGGATTCGGCGGCGCACAAAATCAAAAAATGATTATGGAGGCGATACCATGAAAAAGATGCTTTGCGGCGCGCTTTTGGGGTGTGCTTTGGCGTTTGCACCGTTGGGCACGGCAAGCGCCGACATCGGCGGTGAGATTGGCGTCTATGTGCCTGTGGGGGGCGGCGGATACTCGAAATCCAGCGGTCCGGAGGAGAGCTTCGCGTCGTTTACCGTGGACAAGCGCGTGCATGAGCTGACGGTGAAGAAGAAAAGCGGACGGCTCCTGATGGAGTTCCGCGTGTCCAACGGCTCCGATGCGCCTTATACCGTCGAGCATCAAACCGGGCAGGTTTACGAATTCCTCGTGCTGGACAAGCGCGGCCGTGTGCTCTGGCGCTGGTCGGATGGAATGGCTTTCACGCAGGCGTTGACCAGTTCGACGATCGATCCGCAGGGCGAGGTCGTCTACAAGGCGGAAATCGAGCGCAAGGACTTCAAGAAATTCAAGGATGACGCCGTGGTGGTGATGGCGTATCTCCTGGATACGCCCTATACGCTTTCAACGGCGGTGCCGGAGTCTGTAGAGACGAGTTCGAGCGGCGCGGCGGTTTTCGGCGCGATTGTGTTGGGCAGCGGACCGTGGGGCCGCTGGTGATAAGATCATATTACGGGGGGAGAGATTTTGATGAAGGTGCTTATGGTCAATGGTTCGCCGCATCCGAATGGGAATACGGCGACGGCTCTGGCGGAAATGCAGAAAGTCTTCGAGGCGGAGGGCGTCGAGACGACGCTGCTGCAGGTCGGCAACAAGGCGGTTCGCGGCTGCGTGGCTTGCGGTTCGTGCCGGGAAAAAGGAAAGTGCGTGTTCGACGACGCGGTGAACGAGGCCGCGCCGCTGTTTGAGGCGGCGGATGGATTGGTAATCGGAACGCCGGTCTATTACGCTTCGGCGAATGCGACGGTAATCGCGTTCCTTGACCGCCTGTTTTTCAGCGCGCCCTTTGACAAGACGATGAAGGTTGGCGCGTCTGTGGCTGTCGCGCGGCGCGGCGGCTGCTCGGCGACATTTGACGAGCTGAACAAGTATTTCACGATCAGCGGCATGCCCGTTGCGTCGAGTCAATATTGGAACAGCGTCCACGGACTCGTCCCCGGGGAAGCGAAAAAGGACGCGGAGGGGCTCCAGACCATGCGGGCCTTGGCGCGGAACATGACGTTCCTGATGAAGAGCATCTCTCTCGGCAAGGAAAAATTTGGATTGCCGAAACAAGAGGAAAAGGTTGCGACCAATTTTATCCGATGATTATTTTAGGTAGGCAAAAGGAGCGGTTTCGTAAAGAAACCGCTCCTTTTGCCTATGATGCGTTCATTTCATCCATTGATCCTTGGAATAAATGCCCTTCTTTTCTCTTTGCTCGGCGGCGTTTTTCCGGACGCGCTGAAGACTTGCCGCAATCTCGCCGGTGATTTTTTTGCCGCAGGCTTTGCAGTATCGCCCATGACGAATCATTTTCCCGCAGGAAGCGCAGGGATACTTGATATTGATGTTGCTTTCCTCCAACCGACCAGATTGGAGCATGGCAATGACCAGAGCTTTTTTCACGCTCAGGGCGGCGCAGATCTCGCTTACGCTGGAGCGCGGGTTGTCCCGCACAAAGGAAGCGATTTCGTCCATTTGTTCCTCTTGCTTTTTCATGCAGTTGGGGCAATATTTCCCCGGGCCCGGATTCAGGAAGAGCTTACCGCAACCAGGGCAATTCGTAGCTTTTAGTGCCATTGCAATAACCTCCTATCTCTGCTTTCTTATAGTATACAACTTTTAACAGAAATGGGGAAGATATTCGTATTTATAAAAGAGGGACGGTCGAAGAAGCATTTGAAAAAGAGCTCTTGACATATCAAATTAAATTGTGTACAATCAAATTACAAAATAAATTTTACACAATTTAATTTGACGAAAATGAGGTGAGGCAATGGCAAAGAAACATCAAAAGCGCGACGTCGTGATTATCGGCGCGGGGATGGCGGGCTTGACAGCGGCGCTCTATGCGGGGCGGAGCGGACTTTCCGTTCTGGTCTTGGAGTCGGAGCTGGTCGGCGGACAGATCGCGAACGCGGCTGGCATCGAGAATTATCCGGGGGTTCCGGGCATCGGCGGAGGAGAACTGATTTCCGCCGTGCAGACACAAGCGGAAAAATTCGGGGCCGTCGTGGACGAGTTCGATTCGATTATGAGTGTGAATCTTTCCGTGCAGCCGAAAATCATCGAGACGGAAAACGCCGTTTATGAGGCGGGGGCGGTAATTCTCGCCACGGGGATGAAGCGCCGCAAGTTGCCGCTGAAGGAAGCGGATCGTTACGAGGGGCGCGGCGTTCATTACTGCGAGCTTTGCGACGGGCAGGCGTACGCGGGGAAGACGGTGGCTGTCATCGGCGGCGGAAACGCGGCGGTGGACGCGGCGGAGTACCTTTCCAAACTGGCGTCGAAGCTTTATCTGATCCAGCGCTCGGAGCTCCGGGCGGACGCGGCTTCCGTCGAGCGGCTTCTGTCTCATCCAAACGTGGAGCTTTTGCTCCGGACTGAGCCGAAGGCTTTGTCCGGTGACACGCGCCTGACGGCGGCGACGCTTTTTGACCGGAAGGCGGAGGCAACGAGGGAACTGCCTCTGGACGCGGTGTTCGTCAATATCGGCGTTGAGCCGAACACGGCAATGTTCGCCGATCAGGTGAAGCTGGA
>CAMVIO010000220.1 GCA_947167555.1 uncultured Selenomonadales bacterium | reverse complement strand
TCATAGGAAAGAAAATCCGTCAACTTATTCTTGTACTCAGCTTCCGAAAGATTATCCCGAAATTATTCTGCTGCCTTGTTCAACCATGTCAGAGTCAGATTTCTTGAAAAACCGACTGTTTTTGCCATCAGTTGTCCTCCGTTTTTATCCTGATAAAAGGTACAATCACTTCATCCAATGTTATCCCGCCGTGGCTCATGACAAGTTCCCCCTGCGGATCGAATGATGTTCCTGTCCCGCATACCAAGTATTCATATTCTTTGCACAGGAACGTCTTTGGAAATTCCAGCATACCATACTTTTGGATAAACACTTCCTTGTCTGCAAAATTTTTCAGCACCATCATCCGCTACTCTTCGTTTCAGTTGTTACACCGGTTTGCGGCAATTTCCCTATTCCCCTGCATGGCGTATTTCCGTGATCGGCTGTAATATATACATCCAGTCCTTTTGAGAGTAAATTCGCAGCCAAATCGACAAGCTTTCCGCTTTTGCTGAGTGCCGATATGTCATCAAGCATCCCTTTCCGTCCCCGCTTTTGGGCATGGAGAGTATCGTCCACATCGTTGACAATGACAGCCGCACATTTGACAGACGAACCAAAATCGACATCATATCCTCTGCCATAGAAGATTTCCTGCTGCTTGAAATCTAAAGTTTGGGCACAATCCAAAAACTCCGCTTTCTCTTTGGCTTGGTTCCATGGAGAAGAGAGCTGGACAGGGAATTTCCCCGACAGTAAACATTGCCTTGAAATAGACGTTGTGGTTGGAACCATGGCAAAAACATCCGACTTGATATACCGATAATCACGAAACCCCTGAGCAAATATTTTCCAATCGAATTCTGACATACCGTCCATAACGATAACGGCAAAACGGTTGCTGACGGCGCGCATATATTCCATGGCACGGCTTACCAATACAGGACCATCCGCGTCAACCACGCCGGACAATGTTCCGAAAGACGGCAAGACGAACCGCTGAGCAAATACGTCGTTTATATCCTCAGTGCTTATACCGCACTCCATCTTGGCAGCCATCACATCAAGGCCGACTTTTAAATTGACGATATGCATCCAATCCTTGTACGACTTGGCTCCGTTTGCCTTTTCATGCAATTCGGCATTGATTTGTCGCAAATATTTATTTACGTTGGATTCACCATAAACTGCATCCCTGATAAAGTGCAAAGTCTGGTGCTCTTCCTGCAATTCGTAAAAGTTCCCGGTATACGCCGACACCAGCAAATCATAATTGATGTCTTTCTCTTTTTGGACAATTTCAGGCTTCAACTTGGGAAAGAGAGCCGCAATCGAGATTTCCATAGAATGAAACCGTTTGCGTATATCATAAGGAACATAGCATTCCTTTTCCACAAGGAGCAGGAATTTTCCTGTTTCCGCGTACAGGGCTTCGCTGTGCTCCGCCCGGAAATGCAGATCATCTTGATATCGTATGACCTGAAAGCCCTTCGATTGGAAATAATCGCTGTATGATGTCTTGGCGTCAAAGCCCTCAAAATCAAACAGGAGGACGTGGCTTTCGTATTCAGCGCCAGCTTTGTTGAATACAAACGAAGAAAACATGATTATGCCTCCAGCTTGACAAGCAGCGCCAACCGAAAATCAGGGGATTTCTGTTTCCTTAACATTCTGCTCTCTTTCCTTTATGGAGCTTCAGGAAACAAATTCCTGAAGCTCTTGATACTCATGACAATGTTCCCGTATATAGTCCCTTTTGAAAGACGCAAAAGCTGATTCTCTGCGCAATCTGGCGGTAACCTTTCTGCGGTTGACCATCGTTTTATTGGATTGGTATGACTGCAGAAGCTTATGAAATATATCCCATTCTTCTTGCAACGCCTTCATGCGTTGGCTCCTGGCATTGAATCGAACGCCTGTATTGGTCGAATTAAACACATTTTCTATGAGCAAAGCGGTTTGGACGGAAGATATCTCCCTATCTTTCGCCCCTATGACGACGCTGCTGCTGTATGGATCATACTCGCATCTCAGATGCCGTTCCGGGTCGTCATGGCAACAGTCTATGACATGATACTCCACATCTTTCTTGTTCTTCCATCCGTTGCAATGATGGCATGCCCAGAACAAATTATCCCAATCGTATTTCAAGGCTTCATCGCCCTTATGGGGAATCCTATGTTCCACAATGCCATCCTGCAATCCCTTCAACTCGCAAATATAGCATTTATCATGAAACACTGCCTTCAACTGCTCGACAACATCACTTTCATTGTAAGAGCGACGCTTCTTTAACGACGCCGGAGGAAGGGAAGGGCGTTCACACTTAACCATTTGCCATGCGCTCCTCTTCACGGGCCTCGATTTCAGCGCGAATTGGCGATAGTCCGCCATAATCTCCAAAGCCAAAAAATCCGGAATTTCATCCAGATAGCTTTCTAAATTACCCAACTCCTCGTAATCATCATCGCTGAAACTGCTCTTTTTCGCCAATTCCTTGTAGCGATCGAATTTCGCCTTCAGCTTCTCGGACAGCTCGGAAACGCCGAAATAGCCTTCCACGATCCCGGAATAAGGAAGGTTTGAAAGTCCTTCTTTGCTGTCTATACGCTGTCTTCCCGCTAAATCATAAACGATGGCATTCGATACGGAGCTTAGCACAAAGGGGGAATGCGTACTGACAATAAATTGTAGATTCGGGAACATTTCTGTCAGGGTGCGCAAAATCGTGCGCTGCATGGACAGATGGAGGTGCGCATCCACCTCGTCTATCATAACGATCCCTTCTAAATCGTAGGCATTGGTTATCTTTTTTTCCATGCGCATAATCAAATCCAAAACGATGTACAATATGGCTGCATATCCGCTGGGCAAAGCATGAAAATCATAAGGAGCCTTACCCGGCTCTTCTATTTTGAACGTCATGGTATCGATATCAAAATCCAATGCCACACGACTGCTGCCGTATACTTTCTGCAAAATCCTTTTGATACGCTCCAGCTTTTCTTTGCAAGCATCGGCTTTTTCAGCATTCTGTTGGCTTCCGTAACGATACATTTGCTCTTTGATGACCAAATTTTTCATGTACTCGACAAAGTCAAGGCCGGGAGATTCACTGATTTTATACATATCCCGCAAATCAATTTGTTTTGTCACCGTATCGCTTTTGACGGCATACGCGCGCTCGGCAGGATAATATGCCAATATGAATTCCCCCGCCAAATATTTTTCCCGAATTGCCGCAAGATCATTGTATTCGATAGAAATCCCCGAAATGTCTTCCACCCGTCGGCGAAGGTCATCATCGCTGCGTTTTTCGAACACTTCATCCAGCATATCGTTTACTGCTTCATCGGTAGCTACGGCTATTTCTCCGTCATGCGTAATGAATTGATTTTTCAGCGGATCGTCTCCCAATGTCAAGATTTCTGCGTCCCATTTCAACCGATATGTGTTATACAGGCGCAGAACCTCCAGCACGCTGGTCTTGCCGCTGCCGTTTTTCCCTGTAAGAATGAGGTTTTTTCTTTCGTTTGTTGATAAATCAATCGTCAGGCCGCGAAGATTTCTCACGTTGTTGATTTGCAGCTTGGTGATGAAATGACTGTCCATAATGCCCCCTCCTCATACCCGTTTCCGGTCACACCCTGCTCAAGCTGATATCGTAATACATCAGGAGATTGCTGTCCTCCTGCACGGTTTCCTCCGGCAAACGCTCCGCCAGGGTTACGATGGCTTTGTAGTCTTTTTCTTTCCACAGCTTGGCAAAGCCCGCGCGAATCGCCTCGGAGCGGAACACTTTCAGCTTGCCCTTCGATGCCTGGTATTCTTGGAATTCCCGCAGGAGATTTTTCTCCCGGAGCTTGGCCATGTCGCCGCTCTTGGTCAAGTCGGGGACATACCATCGCCCCTTCTCGTCCTTCAAAAAATTTTCTTCCAGCATGACGAGAAGCTCCGGCATTTTTTCGTTTTTCTTGACCGCCTTGACCTCTTGCATGAATTTCGGTTGCAGGACTTGGTATGTCTGCGGCTTGCCGCCGTTCTTGTCGTCAAGCTGCTGGTAGAGCCAACCAATAGCGGATTTTTCGTCGGTGACG
>CAMVIO010000219.1 GCA_947167555.1 uncultured Selenomonadales bacterium | reverse complement strand
TAAAGATTATATATCTTTATTTTAGCATTTTATTCGCGGTGAATATAGAGGAAAAAAGACGTAGTTCGTCGTTTTCTTGACACTCCCATGAAAAGAATATAAAATAAAATCGTATAGCTTTGCCACATTCAAGGTTATATCAAAAAAGGAACTACAAGCCGAAAGGCAGCAAAAAATTTTTATCAAATGGGAGGCGTATAGTATCATTGAGTTGGTTTTGGCGTCCGCGCTGGCTTTGATTGTTGGCGCAGGCGGCGGTTATTATGTACGAAAGCAACAGGCGGAGGGAGCAATCGGTTCCGCCGAGGAAGAGGCGCGGCGCATCGTGGAGAAAGCCGAAGCGGCGGGCGAGGCCAGGAAGAAGGAGGCCGTGCTCGAAGCGAAGGAAGAAATCCACCAGATGCGGCAGAACCTCGACAAGGATACGAAGGAACGCAAGACCGAACTGGCGCGACAGGAACGCCGCCTTCAGCAGAAGGAGGAGAATCTCGACCGGAAGCTGGAGACGCTGGAAAAGAAAGAAGAGGCGTTGATCGCGAAGGACGCGTCGCTGGAAGAGGAGCGCAGCCGTGCCGCCGAAATGCACGAAAAGCAGAAGGCGGAGCTGGAGCGTATCTCAAAGCTGACGACGGAAGAAGCGAAAACGATGCTGATGGCCGAGGCGGAAGAAGAAATGCGCCACGAGAAGGCCATGATGATCAAGGAATATGAGCAGCAGGCAAAGGACGAGGCGGACAAGCGCGCCCGCGACATCGTGTCGCAGGCTATTCAGCGCTGCGCCGCCGATCAGGTGGCGGAGACGACCGTTTCCGTTGTCGCGCTGCCGAACGACGAGATGAAGGGGCGCATTATCGGCCGCGAAGGCCGCAACATCCGCGCGCTGGAAACCTTGACCGGCATTGACCTGATTATTGACGATACGCCGGAAGCGGTTATTCTGTCCGGCTTCGATCCGGTTCGCCGCGAAGTCGCGCGTATCGCTCTCGAAAAGCTGATTACGGACGGGCGCATTCATCCGGCCCGTATCGAGGAAATGGTGGACAAGGCGAAACGCGAAGTTGACCAACGCATCAAGGAGGCCGGAGAGCAGGCGACGTTCGATACGGGCGTTCATGGGCTGCATCCGGAATTGGTCCGGCTTTTGGGGCGGCTCCGCTATCGCACGAGCTATGGGCAGAACGTGCTCAATCATTCCATTGAGGTCGCGCAGCTTGCGGGCGTCATGGCCGCGGAGCTGGGCGTGGACGTCGCGCTGGCGAAACGCGGCGGACTTCTGCACGATATCGGCAAGGCCATCGACCACGAGAGCGACGGGACGCATGTGACAATCGGCGCGGACATTGCACGCAAGCATCGCGAGTCCGCCGAGGTTATCAACGCGATTGCCGCCCATCACGGCGACGAGGAAGCGACGTCGGTGGAGGCCGTTCTGGTCGCGGCGGCGGACGCCATCTCGGCGGCTCGGCCGGGCGCGCGGCGCGAAAGCCTCGAAACGTATCTGAAGCGTTTGACGCGTCTGGAGGAAATCGCGAAGTCCTTCGACGGCGTGGACAATTGCTATGCTATTCAGGCGGGCCGTGAGGTTCGCATCATGGTGAAGCCGGACAAGGTGGACGATGTGGCGTCCATTGCGTTGGCGCATGATATTGTCAAGAAGATCGAGGCGGAGCTTGAGTATCCGGGCCAGATCAAGGCAACGGTGATCCGCGAGACGCGGGTTGTCGATTACGCGAAATAAAGAAGGCTGCTCTCCCCTATGGGAAGGCAAGTTAAGCAAAGGAGGGGTAGTCATGCAATTCGGTCGCAAAAAGAAACCCAATATCGACGGGATCAATCTGTTGGTGTCCATTTTGGTATGCTACCCTGAGATTGGAACGATCAGCTATGAGCCGGAGGAAGACGCGCTGCATTTTTCCTTTGCGCTTCAGGAGGTCCCGCCGCGTAAAGACTATGAGGAGGCGGGCGAACTGATTCGCGAAAGCATCCTGACCTATCACAGCATTGAGGGCTTTGAAAGCGGGCGCATAGAGATTTATCTCGAAGGGCAGGGGCATACGGCGTTTTTTCATGTCATCCGAGACATTCGAACTATCTCGCAAGGAGAGATCAGCATGATCTCGACAATCATGCGGGAGCGGTTCGGGGATACGCTGATTGTCGATCCCGACAGCCGGCCCGAGGATTTCGAGTTCGACCTCGCCGCTCATGAAAATGCCATTGACCATATGATCGGCACGCTGAAAATCTCGCGCGTGACGAATCGGATGATCGGCATTCGCGAGGAAGGTCGGGTTCTGGTATTCAATAAGTGAGGAAATGGTTTTGCGAATTTTAATGGTTGGAGACGTAATAGGCCGCCCGGGCAGGGCGGCCTTTGCCAAATATACGCCGAAGCTCCGGCAGGAAAAGAAAGTCGACCTTGTCGTCGTGAACGGGGAGAACTCCGCCGAGGGCAGGGGCGTCACGAAGAAGACGATGGACGAGCTTTTGCTGGGCGGCGCGGACGTCGTGACCGGCGGCAATCATATCTGGGACAAGAAAGAAGTCCTTCAGTTCATCGACGACGAGCCATACCTGCTGCGACCGGCGAATTATCCGACGGGCGTTCCCGGCAAGGGCGCCTGCGTCTATCCGCTCCGCGGAAAGAATGTCGGCGTGATGAACCTTTCGGGGCGTGCGTTTATGCAGGAACTTGACTGCCCGTTCCAGCGTGTGGAGGATTTGCTCCGGGAGCTTTCCGGCGAGTGTGATGTGCTGCTTTTGGATTTTCATGCGGAGTCGACGTCGGAGAAAATGGCCATGGGCTGGTATCTCGACGGGCGCGTGACGGCGGTGGTCGGCACTCATACCCATGTGCAGACGGCGGACGAGCGAATCTTGCCGGGCGGCACGGCGTTCATTTCCGATCTCGGCATGGTCGGCCCGTGGAACTCCGTGATCGGTTTTACGAAAGAGCCGGTGTTGGCAAAGACGACGACGGGAATGCCCGCGCGTTTTGAGGTCGCCGACGGCCCCGCGGTTTATTCGGCCGTCCTGCTGACAGTCGACGAAGGAACGGGAAAAGCTGCGGAAATCGAGCGTATTCAGATCCGGGAGCAGGACGTTTGAGCCGTTGGGGTTTAGGTTTTTTCATGTTTTTTGACGAATGCGTTGGGAATATGATATAATACTTCAGATAGTTGTCAGATATTTTTGTAAAAGGAACTGGGGGAAGTAAGTTTTTGACAGTTTCGAAGACTGCAGGGATGCGGGCTTGTTTGATGTTTCCTCAAAACGGAATAGGAAGTGAAAGCTGATTTATGGCAAGCGATTTGCATGCCCATACGAGTTTTTCGGATGGGCGTCTCACGCCGGAGGAACTGGTTGCTGCGGCGAAGGAGGCAGGGCTTTCGTATCTTGCGATTACCGATCATGACACGGTGGACGGGATACGGCACTTGTACGAACAGGGACTTTATCCGTCGAAAACTCTGCATATCATTCCGGGGATAGAATTCAGCTGCGAGGTGGACGAGCACGACGTCCATATTCTCGGCTATGACTTCGATATTTACAATCAGGAATTGGCGGACAAGGTGACCGAGATCTCGGAGTCGCGCTGGGCGCGATTCTCCACGATGGTGGAAAAACTGCAGGGACTGGGCTACGATATTTCGGAAGGAGACGTCCTGCAGATTGCGGGGACGTCCCGCGCCATCGGACGCGCGCACATGGCGCGGGCGTTGGTGAAAAAAGGCTTGGTTGCGTCCGTTCGCGACGCCTTTGACAAGCTTTTGGAACACGGACAGCCGGGGTATGTTCCGCATTATCGCATCGAACCGGAGGAAGCGGTGGCGTTGATCCGGAACGCGGGCGGCGTGCCGGTGCTGGCCCATCCGAAGCTCGTGAAGGACGACAAGATTGTCGAGCGAATGCTGGAACTGGATTTCGGCGGTATCGAGGCCTATTATCCGCGGCACGACGCGGAGGATACGATGCGATATATAGCAATGGCGGAAGCGCGGGGATTGCGCGTCACGGGCGGCTCGGATTTTCACGGGACTCCGCAGCGTGAACCGTCGGAGTTGGGAGTGTTCGTCGTG
>CAMVIO010000218.1 GCA_947167555.1 uncultured Selenomonadales bacterium | reverse complement strand
TCGTCGAACGGAAATGATTGATTTTCGTCGGACGCTGTGGTATCATAAAGGGCAAGTTTCACAGGGGAGGATAGATTGGTGCTTACGGTTTTGATGGTACTTGACGCGTTGGTTGCAATCGTCTTGATCGCTGCGGTTCTCGGACAGGAGCCGAAGTCTGCCGGAATGGGCGGCATGGACGGCGGGGGAAATACGGTTTTCAGCGGGCAGGTGCGCGGCATGGACGCGCTTCTGGCACGCGTGACGATGGTATTTGCCGCCTTGTTCGCGGTCATTACCTTGGCGATCGCGAAGCTGACGATGTGATGTATGGCGCGATGAAGATTCAAAAGCGTTCCCGCCTTTCGGCCCGGGGACGCTTTTCATGTTGTGGCGCAGTTGGAGGCAGGGATGGGAACAAAATACGAAAATAACGGGCGCGAGTTGGGTGACAATTATTGCTTTGCCTGCGGCCTTGACAATCCATACGGTTTGAAGCTCGATTTTCGGATCGAGGGCGATTGCTTCGTGACGGAGACGATACTTGCCCGCGAGTATCAGAGCTATACGGGCGTGGCGCATGGCGGCATCGTCTCGACGCTTTTGGACGAGGCGATGGGCGGGTATCTTGTCGCGCTGGGAGAAAAGGCGGTGACCGGGCGGCTTTCGGTTCGCTACCGTCATCCGACGCCGATCGGGGAAAGACTCAGGATTGAGGGGAAAATCGAGGCGAGGCGCGCGCATATCGTGAAGATGAAAGCCATCGTCGCTTTGGAAGACGGGACGGTTACGGCGGAAGGAACGGCGGAAATGGCCGTGGTGGAGTGAGAATATGGAAACGGAAATGAAAGAAAAGATTATCAGTTATATGCGGGACGAGGTGCGCCGACCGATCACGGCGGAGTCGTTGGCGGAGGAGCTTGGCGTTAGGGGGGCTGCCTTGGAGCCTTTCTTCGAAGCGCTTTCGGAGCTGGAAAAGACGGCGGCTGTGATACGAAACCGCAGCGGGCTGTACGGCCTGCCGGAGCGCATGAATCTGGTGGTCGGGAAGCTCAGCATGACGGGCAAGGGCTATGGTTTCATCATTCCCGACTTCCGGCAGGAGGAAACGGATACGGACGTTTTCGTGCCGGGAGCGATGCTGGCCTCCGCGATGAACGGCGACCGCGTGGTGGCGCGCGTCACGCCGTCGACGGTTCCGGGGCGCGCACGGGAGGGCGAGATCATTCGCATCGTCGAGCGCGCGAATACGAAGATTGTCGGGACCTTTGCCTCGTCGAAGTCCTTCGGCTTCGTGACGCCGGACGACCAGAAGATCGGGCAGGACATCTTTATCCCGAAAAAATCCTTCGGCGGCGCGAAAACGGGTATGAAGGTCGTCGCCGAAATCACGAAGTGGCCGGAGGGACGGCACAGCGCCGAGGGCGCGGTGATCGAGCTTTTGGGGCGCGCGGGCGATCCGGGCGTCGACGTGCTTTCCGTGATGCGGCAGTATGACCTTGTGCAGGAATTTCCTCACGATGTGCAGGCCGAGGCGGACCGCGTGCCGCAGAAGGTGAAGCCGGACGAGTACCGGGGACGCCGCGACCGCCGCGAGCTTTCGGTGGTGACGGTGGACGGCGACGACTCGAAGGATTTCGACGACGCGGTATACGCGGAGCGGCGCGCGGACGGCGGCTGGTTCCTCGGCGTCTATATCGCTGACGTCAGCTGGTATGTGCGTGAGGGGCGTCCGCTGGATCGTGAGGCGTACGAGCGCGGGACCAGCGTTTATCTCGTGGACCGTGTGATCCCGATGCTGCCTTTTGCGCTGTCCAACGGTATTTGCAGCCTGAACCAGGGGGAGGACCGCCTCGCGATGGCCTGCGAAATGGAGCTGGACGCGAAGGGCGAGGTTACTAAATACGAGATTGTCCCGGCGGTTATCCGTGTTTATCGGCGCCTGACCTACAACGGCGTCAACGCTTTGCTGGAAGGGAAGGCGAAGGATGCGGACGGGATACTGCCGATGATCTCGGTGCTGAAGGAGCTTCGCGACGCGCGCAAGGCATTCCGCAAAAAGCGCGGCTCAATCGATTTCAATATCCCCGAGGTCAAGGTGAAGCTTGATGAAGAGGGGCATCCGATCGGGCTGATCAAGCGTACCGGCTCGGTCGCGGAGTCGATCATCGAGGAGTGCATGCTGCTGGCCAACGAGACGGTGGCCGAGCACATGGAGAAGAAGGAGCTCCCTTTTGTCTACCGTGTGCATGAGCAGCCGAACGAGGAAAAAATCGAGCGGCTGAACCAGCTCCTGGCGGCCTTTGGGCAGCATATCCGTCCGAATGACAAAGGCGAGATTCAGCCGATGGACGTGCAGAAGGTCTTGGCAAAAGTCGAGGGAAGGCCGGAGGAGCGCATCGTCAGCACGGTGGCGCTCCGCTCGATGCAGCAGGCGCGATACGCGGATAAATGCCTCGGCCATTTCGGCCTCGCGGCACATTACTATACGCATTTCACTTCACCGATTCGCCGGTATCCCGATTTGATTGTTCATCGTTTGCTTCGCGAAACTTTTGCGACAGGGACGATCCCGATGGCACGTCAGGACAAGCTGCGGGGCGTTTTGCCCGATATCGCGCAGCATTCGTCGGTGCGCGAGCGCGTGGCGGTGGACGCCGAGCGCGAAACGACGGAGATGAAGGAAATCGAGTACATGACGCAGTTCGTCGGCGAGACGTTCCCCAGCGTCATCAGCGGCGTCACGGCTTTCGGCATTTTCGTTGAGCTGGAGAACGGCGTCGAGGGCCTCGTCCATGTGTCGCGCATGGTCAACGATTATTACGACTACGTCGAGGAGCAGTACGCGCTGATCGGCGAGCGCACGAAAAAAGCCTACCGCCTCGGTGACGAGGTGGAAGTCGTGCTGGTGCGCGCCAGCGTCGAGGAGCGCAATATCGACTTCATTCTGAAGGACAACGGCGTCTATGTTGCGGCGGACGAGAAGAAGGGCAAATCCGCACCGAAAAAGAAAGGCGCCGTCCGAGGCGCGAAGGCGGCGGAACAAGCACCGGAGAAGAAAGAAGAGAAGCCTGCGGTGAAACGCAAGGGCGCATCCAAAGACGCCGCGAAGAAAAAGAGCGCCGAAAAGGCGCAGGGCGGCGCAAAATCGAAGTCTAAAAAGGGCATAAAAGAGAAAGCGGATGCGAAAAAGGCGAAGCCGACAAAAACGGCGAAGCCTGCGAAAAAAACGGAAAAACCGGCAAAAGCGCGTCGTCGCGCCGCAAGAGCGGCCAAGAAGGACGACTTGCCCAACAGCGCCGTCTGGCCCGATCCGAAGTCTAAGCGTAAGAAGTAAAGCAAGAAGCAAGGGAGGTGCAAGCCGATGGGGCAGAAGAACGCGGCGGAAAAGACCGTCTGCGAGAACCGCAAGGCGCGGCACGATTATTTCATCCATGAGACATACGAAGCGGGCATCGAGCTTTTCGGCACGGAAGTCAAATCCCTCCGCGCGGGCCGCGCAAACCTCAAGGACGCATACGGCACCGTCAAAAAAGGAGAACTGTTCATCGAGGGCATGCACATCAGCCCCTATGAGCAGGGAAATATCTTCAACCGTGACCCGCTGCGCCCGAAAAAGCTGCTGATGCACAAGTCGGAGATCATGAAGCTGTTCGGCAAGACGAGGGAAAAAGGCTTCACGCTCGTCCCGCTCCGCGTCTATTTCAAGCGCGGGCGCGCGAAAATGGAAATCGCCCTCGCCAGCGGCAAGCACACCTTCGACAAGCGGCGTACACTGGCGGACAAGGCAATGAAGCGCGACGTCGAGCGGGCGCTGAAAGAAAGACAACAAGTATAACGAGGCTAAGATGTCCCCCGCCTATAGAGGCGGGGGACATCTTAGCCTCGTTGAAATGCTGATTAAAGTGATTTTTCTCCTACGGAGAAAAATTTGGTTTACGGCATTATAAAGGCAGAAAGAAAAACGGCCATGCGGCGCGTACGGGATGTACGCGCCGCATGGCCGTTTTTTTGGGTGGGATCATGTACAATCGCGCCCGTATTCATAAATGGTATCGCTCGGCAAATCAATTTCATCATTCCAAAAGACACAAGTGCGGCTCGGGTCTA
>CAMVIO010000217.1 GCA_947167555.1 uncultured Selenomonadales bacterium | reverse complement strand
ATTTTCCCCATACGCGCCAGCGCCCAGGAAAGATTGACCGCCGTCGGACGGGAAGAATTCAGGTATTCCCTCGCCTCGGCAAATTTTTTCGCGAAAACGTCGTAATCCGTCTCGTCAATCTCTTTCGCCGCAAGATATATCCCATAGGCTGCCGCCACGCCGATAGCCGGAGCGCCGCGCACCTGCAGCAGGTAAATCGCGTCCCATATTTCCTTCTGCGTCGTCAGCCGCAGAATCTTTTTCTCATTCGGAAGCCGCGTCTGGTCAATGATAACGAGAGCCGAAGCTTTGTCGTCCAGCGACACCGTTTCAAACCCCAGCTTGTTGCTCCTGTCCGTCATTCGTCTTCCCCCTCCTACAGCGTCACAACGCTCTTCCCTTGGTCCGCCATGGTGTAGATGCGAACGGCATGCTTTATCGTCTCTACGCGAAGCGGCAATGCAGGACCGCGTTCGCCGTCAAGATCGCTTTCCGTCGGCTCGTCCGCCTCCACGACAAAGGACTTTGCCTGGATATGCAGCAAATTCTTCTCGTCCGGCTTGATAGTGCCGGAAACTACGTCTTTAGCCAACGCCATGAATTCCGTGAGACCCGAATCCTTTGCCACGAGAAGATCCAGCTTCCCGTCGTCAATCTCCGCGCTCGCCGCCACGTTTTGCATACTGCCCGCGACGGAGCTGTTGACGATGACGAAAAGATACGCGCCGGTTTCCACTTCCGCGCCGTCGGCCTTGATATGGAGATGGAGCGTGTGCAGCTTCGGGATCTCCCCGATGCCGCGCAGATAATACGCCATCTTCCCCATCGCGTGCTTCAGGCGCACATTGACCTCGTGAGCGACGGAAGTCAACGCCCCCGCGCTGGCCACGTTGATGAAATATTCCCCGTTGGCGCAGCCCACGTCCACAGGCCGGGAAATGTCGTCGACGATACAGTCGAAATACGCTTCGAGATCATTATTGACGCCGAGATAAGTGGCAAAATCATTCGACGTACCGCTGCCAATGATGCCGATGGGCTGGGAAAGCGCTTCCCGCATCATCACGTTGATCACTTCATGCAGCGTCCCGTCACCCCCCGCCGCCAACACGCCCTCCGGATCGATCTCGCGGATAAAGTCTCCCATGCGCGTGTCGCCGAGACTCGTCCGATACGGAATCAGCACCGTCCGGCGCCGTTGGAACGCTTCAATGATCGTGTCGAGACTGTGGCGGAACGTCGCATGACCTGACACGGGATTATAGACTAAAACATATCGCTTCATTTTAATTCTCCGCCGATTCTTCCTGCGTCTTGAAAACGCCGATCTTACGCAGGAATCGGATGAACGTGTGCCCGACCATCGGCACGCGCTCCATATCTTTTTCGCCGATTCCGCCGATGACGAGCATAGCCGCGATATAAACCGCGCAGCCGACAAAGGTAGCGCCGAAGGTGGAAACAGCGTTTATGCCCCACGCCGCGAAAGTCGTATCATAGAACAGCTTCACGGCAACCGCCATGACAACGGACGCGCAGCATGCCTTGAACAGGTGCTTCCACTCCATCGAGCAGCCGACATATTTGTATATGAAAAACATATTGATGAACGCTGCGACGCCCATGTCCGCCGCCGTCGCGAAGGCCGCGCCAAGAATGCCCAGCGTCGGAATCGCCGTCAGCGTCCAGTTCAGGATTACCTTCGCCACCGCCGCCAAGATCATGTTGACCATCGGGATCGTCGGATGGCCGAGCCCCTGCAGGATACCTGTCGAAACCTGATGAAGACCGAGCAGGACGATACTGAAGGAGCAGGCCCAAACCGCAGGCCCCGCACCGGGAGCGCTGTAAATCAACGTGGAAATCGGCGTCGCCAGCATCAGCACGATGATGAACGCCGGGAAGCAAACAAAATGCGAGATTCGGATGCCCGCGGCAGACTGCTCATAAATGCGCGCCTTGTCCCCCACAGCCCGCGCCTCGGACAGCGCCGGAATGATGCTGACCGCCAGCGACGCAGTGATGATCGTCGAAAGATTGATCAGCGGCACCGCCATGCCCGTCAGATAACCGAAAAGCTCCGTCGCCTGATTGACCGTGTAACCGGCCACTTCAAGCCGCTGCGGCACGATGGCGAGGTCGAGGTTCGACACGACGGGAAGCATGATGCTCGCCGCGGAAACGGGAAGCGCCAGCTTGAACAAACGATGCAGTATCTTCCAGCAGGATTCCTGCTCGACGTCCGCTTTCGGCAAAAGTTCTTCCGGCGTGTAATCACGGCGGATGTCGCGGTCAAGCTGCCAGTGGTACCAAACGAGCACGATCAGCCCCGTCACCGCGCCCGCGCACGCGCCGAAACTGGCGCCCGCCGCCGCGTACTCGAGCCCCATCGGCAAAAACAGCCGCGCCAACAGCACCATCGTAATCACGCGGAAAATCTGCTCGACGATCTGTGAGACCGCCGTCGGCGTCATGCGCTGCCAGCCTTGCAAATATCCGCGTGAACTCGCGAGAAGCGTCACGAAGAAAATGGCCGGAGCCAATACTACCACGGAATAATAGGCCCGAGGGTCGCGAATGAATTGGTACTCGATCAGCCAGCTCGCGCCGAAATATGTCAACAGCGAAAACAGGACGCCGGTCACCAGCATCAGTACCATCGAAATATGGAACACGCGCCGCGCGCCCCAGATATCCTTGATTGCCACTCGCTCCGCCGTGATGATAGAGATCGCGACAGGCACACCCGCCGTCGAGACGGACAGCGCGAAGAAGTAAATCGGGAACGCCATCTGATAGAGACCGATTCCTTCGCCGCCCAATACCCGCGAAACGAAAATCCAGTTCAACGAACCGATGATCTTTACGACGATGCCGGCAACGGTCAGGATAAAGGTTCCCTTCATCAGGGATTCGCCCTTTGTGGACTTATTTTCTTTTTCCTCTTCCTCCATTGCCGTCACCACCCTTCTCTTTTCAAAACTTTCTTTTTTCTATATAATGGACATAATGAACAGGAAAACAGTTTTCCCGTATAATTCTCCATGCATAAAGGAAATTATATCATTTATCCGCCGCAGTTTCCAGTAGTATCGGCAAAATTCGAGGTATCCTTATGAAAATCAATTTGATTCGCTTTGATATGAAGGTTGGACGCAACAAGCCGGAAAATATCATCCACAGAGAAAACGACTGCCCCTTCTGCCATCCCGAAGGGCTGACCGACATCTACGCAACGGACGAAGGCGGGATCATCCTGCTGAAGAACAAATACGACGTCCTGGAAAACGCCGACCAACTCGTTCTCGTCGAGACCGATCGCTGCGGTGTCGATATGCCCGACTACACCACCGAGCACATGCGCCGTGTCATCCGTTTCGGCGTCTCGAAATGGCTGGAAATGGAAGCCAGCGGCAAATACAGCGCCGTCATCTTCTTCAAGAACCACGGTCACCTGTCCGGCGGCACCATGCGCCACGCCCACATGCAGCTCGTCGGCTTCCGGGGCGCCGATCCGTCCCTTTTCCCTGCCGAAGAAGATTTTGAGGGGCTCCCGATTGCCGAAAAAAACGGCGCGCTGCTGAACGCCGCCACCCGTCCCCGCCTCGGCTTCGGCGAATTCAATCTGATTGCCAATCCAGACGCGCTGAACGGTCTCGCCGACCTTATGCAAAAAACGGTCGCATACGTTTGCGACCGTTTCAAGAAAAGCCAGGACAGCTACAACATTTTTTTCTATCACGCGGGCGAAAAAATCGCGGCCAAGATCATGCCTCGCTTTCCTACCTCCCCGCTGATGATTGGCTATGACCTACGGATATTGCCCAGCAATTTGCCCGAGATAGTCGAGGACTTCCGGGAAAATTATCTGTAAAAACGGCTGCCAGCACGGCAGCCGTTTTTCATCCCGTCACGCTTCGGTGAGGAACGCCTTGTACCCCTTTGTCACCTCGTAAAGGTCCACGATGCTCGTGACTTCCCACGGCGCGTGCATCGACAGCACCGGGACGCCGCAGTCGATGACCTGCATCCCGTACAGCGACATGATATAGGCAATCGTACCGCCGCCGCCGAGATCGACCTTTCCGAGCTCCGCCGTCTGGAACCGAACCTTGT
>CAMVIO010000216.1 GCA_947167555.1 uncultured Selenomonadales bacterium | reverse complement strand
CCTTCCGCGAGGCGGCGGTGCCAGTCGCGGTACATATCCGCGTAGTCCGGCGGGAAGATGCCCGCCTCGATGGCAGGCTCCGGGTAGTTCTTGACGACCGCGGGCAGGCCGAGGTCGCGCATGCAGCGGAAGCAGGGGCGCATTTCCTTGGTCGCGATGGTGTATTCCCACGCATAGACGTTCGCCTGCTCGCTGGCATGGCGGAATTTTTGGTCGCTCTCGTAAACCTTCTGGAAGGTTTTCTTTTCCGCCGTGATGTTCTGCACCATCGCGTAGATCAGGTATTGCTTCCCGGCCTTGCCGATGACCCGGAGAAAGCTGCGGATGCAGATGCGGTCGTTGCCGCAGCATTTCGAGTGGATGTCCCGCCATGTCTCGCAGGTTTCTTCCTCGCCGGAGGCGATGGCTTTTTGGATCGTCGCTTCGTAAATGTTCCAGTTGCTTTCGTTCAGTCCCTGCCGGGGATCGAGGCCGATGACCTCCTGCGCCGACAGGTTCATGGCCAGTTCCCGCGTATATTTGTCGTTCACCCGCAGGATTTCCGTCTTGCCCTCCTGGTAGGTGAAAAGGGCGGCGGCTCCTACGAAGTTGCTGAAGATCAAGGTCTCCATCGAGTCGGGGTTCCAGAATTTGCCCGCGTTCATGGTGTCGATCAGTTTCATGGCGGGGACGGTCGGCTCGTGCTGGGTCTTTTTGAGCGTTTCCAGAAACTCATCCTCGGGCATGGGTTTCGCGTATAAGAAGCCTTGGATGTAGTTGCAGCCGAGGCTCTTCATGTAGTCGGCCTGCTCCACGGTCTCGACGCCTTCCGCGATCAGCGGCGTGCCCAGCCATTTCGCCATCTGCACCACGGAGCTCAAGATGATGCCGCCGCGCCCGCCGATATCGCCGTCAAGGAAGCCGATGTCCAGCTTTATCATGTCCACGTCGAGATTTTTCAGGATATTCAGCGACGAATACCCGCTGCCGAAATCGTCCATTTCCACGATGTAGCCGCAATCCTTCAGTCGCCCGATGGTTTTCACCATCAGCTCCATGCCGCCGATGGCCGAGGACTCGGTGATCTCGACGCGCAGGAATTTGACGGGGATATCATAGCGTTTGCGGATTTTCTCGATCTCGTCCACATACTCGTGGTGATAAATGTCATAACGGGACATATTGACGGAAATCGGGACGACCGGGGTGCCATTGTCCAAGCATTTCCGAAGGAACTGGCAGACGCATTCGAAGATGTAGAGATCCGCCCAGTAAATCAGATCGTTTATCTCCAGCACGGGAATGAAATCCGACGGAAGCTGCAGCCCGAAATCAGGGTGGCACCAGCGCATAAGGGCCTCCGCGCCCACCATGCGCCCCGTGCTGTGATTGATCTGCGGCTGGTAGCAAGGGTAGAGATTCCGCTCACGGATGGCCGTCGTGATCCCGTTGACGATTTCCTTCGAATGCATCTTCCTTTTCATTTGTTTGTCCTCCTTGGGGGGATGGGATTATAAAACAAATCATGCCTCTTGCTCTGTGCCCATATTATATAGGAAGCGGAAAGACAGGTCAATTTATATTAGCGTTGGCGGGAAGAAAAATGATCCTGTGCGACAAAAAAACGCCCCCCGGAGACATCCTGACGTCTCGGGGGCGGCTGTTTGATAAACGAAAGAATTCTTGCCTTGGAAAGCGAAGCGCGACGGGTGAATCCACTCACTTCTCGTCGGCCATTGCGTGGGCTTTCTCCGGGGATATGGGCACAGTCATGCCCATGATCGAGAGAATCTGGCTCACCGTCGTTTTGAACGATATGATGTTCTTGACGACGTGGGTCGAAACCTTCCATGTGTCGAATTCCCCGTTGCTTTCGGCGTACTCGATATGGTATTTGATTTCGTCGTTGGTATGCTTCATGCGGAGCATCCGCTCGACGAGCGTGACATAATCGACCATGATGTAAATCGATTCGAAGCTGTCCTTCAAGAGCTTGGAAAGCTGCTTGATCCCCTGCGCGTCGGAGATAACGACGCTGCACGGATGGGCTTGGAGCGCGCCCAGGATTTCCTGCTTCATCATGCCGTAATATTCGCCCTTATAGGTAATCTTTACGAGAAAATCCTGCTTGACGAAATCGTTCTTGTCGACGAAACGATACATGGTCGCCGCGCCGACAGGGTTCTGGGCGTATGCTTCCGGGGAACGCGTCGTGTAAAGGGGAATATAGTTGACCCCCGCCTTCATTAGCTCGCGGACGATCGCGGTCTTCCCGCTCGCGTGCGGACCGACCAGCGCAAATAATTTATTTTTCATAGCGTTTCGCCTTCTTTCCGATGGTGTCGAAGTGATAGCCTACAACTTTTCTAGGTCTAATTGCGTATTTTGCTTATTGTACCACAGAACGAAAAGAAAAGAAATAGCCTTTGGAAAGATTTTTCAGATAATACGAAAGAAAATGTATAGGACAAAAGACGGGAAGGAAAATTTTCAATTGATGTGGAATTAAATCATCAAGAAAGTAGGTGTTGGGCGGATGCTTCAGGCGATGATCGATATCGGGTCGAACACGATCCGGATGGCGGTCTATGAAATCATGGACAATCATGTGACGCAGGTGATGAAGCGCAAGCATACGGTAGGACTGTCGGCGTATGTGAAGAACGGCGTGATGCAGGAGGAAGGCGTTCGCCGCGCGGCCGAAGTGGTGTGCGAGTATAGGGATTTCCTCGCGGGCATGGGCATCGGGAACGTCGTAGCCTTCACGACGGCGGCGCTGCGCAACGCGAAAAACAGCGCGGAAGCCGTAAAAGCCATTGAGGAAAAGACAGGCGTCCCGATCCGTGTGATCTCCGGCGAGGAAGAAGCGGCGTTCGACTTTGCCGGGGCCATCCACGACCTTGCGGCGAAGAGCGGCGTGATCCTCGACATCGGCGGCGGCAGCACCGAGATCATCCTCTACCGTGCGCGCCATGTCATGCGGAAATGGAGCCTCCCCTTCGGCTCGCTGTCGCTCAAAGTCGCTTATGTGCGCGGGCTGATGCCGACGCCGAAGGAAGCCGAGGCCATCAAGAACGACGTCGCCCAAGCGGTGGACATTGTCTGCTGCAAATTCCCGCCCCTGCGTGGGCTTGTCGCCTGCGGCCTCGGCGGCACCTTCAAGGGAACCTGCGCGTTGTATCAAAGAATGTACGCGACGCCGGAGGAAGATACGCGCATGGAGCAAAGACGCTTCGGAGAAATGATCGCGCACTACGTTTCCGACGCGCCCCCCAAGGAGGAAGACGCCGTGCGCCTGATGCTGGCCGCCCCCGACCGCATCCACACCCTGCTGCCGGGACTGATCCTCGCCGACGTGCTGACCGCGGCGCTGGGCTGCAAGGAAGTCGTATACAGCGACTCCGGCGTGCGGGAGGGGTATCTATATACTGAAATATTGAAAATATGACGGGATCTTGCGCAGTTCCGCAGGCGCGGCAAAGCACATTTTGCTTTTGCCGCGCCTGTTTTTTTGTGGTATAATTAAATGCTTTGTAAAATGAAATGATTACATTTTATTAATATACGACAAGATGAATGAGGGTGAGATTTTGGAGATTGGGAAGGATAAAGTCGTTCCGGTGAATCTGGCGGAGGTCATGTCGACCTCTTATATCGACTACGCGATGAGCGTCATCGTGGCGCGCGCGCTGCCGGATGTCCGGGACGGCCTGAAGCCGGTGCATCGGCGTATCCTCTACGCGATGCAGGAGGCCGGCATGGGCTCGAACAAGCCCTACAAGAAGTCGGCGCGTATCGTCGGCGACGTCCTCGGTAAATACCATCCCCACGGCGACAGCTCGGTCTACGACGCGATCGTCCGCATGGCGCAGGATTTCTCCATGCGCTATCTCTTGGCCGACGGCCACGGAAACTTCGGCTCCGTGGACGGCGACCCGGCGGCCGCAATGCGCTACACCGAGGTCCGCATGTCGAAAATCTCGGAGCTGATGCTTCAGGACATCGACAAGGACACGGTGGATTTCGTGCCGAACTACGACGAATCCCTGAAGGAGCCGTCGGTGCTGCCGGCGAAATTCCCGCAGCTTCTCGTCAACGGCACTTCGGGCATCGCCG
>CAMVIO010000215.1 GCA_947167555.1 uncultured Selenomonadales bacterium | reverse complement strand
TTGTAGTAATCGACATTTTTTTGTAGTAATCGACACAAAAAATGTCAATTCCCGCATTTTCAGCCAACATTTTTCATTTTATTTTCAGGTTATGTTCCATTGTTTCACGTGAAACATTTTTTCGCAAAAATGACTCCAAAAACAAAATTATTGCCACCGAATGGAAAAGGGCCTGTTGCATGCAAGAAATCTGCAACAGGCCCTTCGTTATGACGTTATACGGTTGTTTTTATTACCTGATGATCGTGATACGGCCCTGGCCCTGCCAGTTCGCGTATTCTTCGCCGATCTTCGCGTTCATGTGGTTCTGCACATATTCCATGATCATGTCCGCGTCGGTCAGGGTGCCGTCGTCGATCAGCTTCGCGCCCTTGAACATCACCATGCCGTTGCCGCCGTCCTTCAGCACATAGGTCGTGCCGCCGACGGTGTAGATCTTTTCCGGATCGAGGGGCTTTCCGCCGATTATGACGTCCTTGATACGGCGGTCGCCGCGCACTGCGACGAAGCTGCCGTGGGCGTCCAGCTCCACCGTGGAGGGGATCGTCGCGTCAATCGTGTAGCTCATGCCGGAGACCTGCAGGAATCCGCCGTTCTCATCAGGCAGATTCATCGCGCTGAGCTCCAGCGCGTCGAGGATCGTCTGTCCCGTGACCTCCACCGCCGAGCTCATGTTGCCGAAGGGGAACGCGGTCAGGATATCCTGATAGGTGAACACGCCTTTCGAGATCTTGTTGCGGAGCGAACCGCCGTTCACGAGAGCGACGTCGGTATTGAGCACTGCGCGGAAAGCGTCGGCCACGAAGTCGCCCATGTTCGTCTCCTGGCTGCGCACGCGGCGCTCGCCCGTCGCGGGATCACGCTCGCACAAATCCACCAGCGCCTCGCCCACGGTCTGCTTCAGGATCGGCTCGAATTTCTTGTTTTCCTTCTCGATGACCTTCAGGATTTTCGGGTCGGGTGCGGGCAAAGTATCGTCCTTTTCCAGCGTCGAGGTCATCGTGCCGTCGTCGTGGATGACGAGCTTGCCCACCGTCTGCATCTTCGTGCCGGTCTGGGTGATCAGGACGTCCTTGCCGTCCTTGTTCTTCGCCATGAGGTGCTCGAACTGCTCATGGGAGTGGCCGTCGATGATGGCCGTGACGCCGCGCGTGTTTTCCGCGATCGTGATGCTGGACCACTTGGGAATCGAGCCGTTCACGCCGAGATGCCCGACGACGATCACATACTCCGCGCCTTCCGCTTTCGCAGCGTCTACGGCTTTCTGGATCGCGGCGTAGATTTTCGCGCCCGAATCATCTTCGGAGAAACCGTAAATGAACTTCCCGTTTTCATCCTGGAAATACTTCGGCGTCGAAGTCGCCAGCGTCTCCGGCGTCGTCACGCCGACGAAGGCGATCTTGTGGCCGCCCGCCTCGACAATCTTATAGGCCCGGAGCGGATGCTCGCCCGTGCGCAGGTCGGTGAAATTGCAGGAAGCGTATTTCGTCTTCTGCAGCGCGTTCAGCCGGAAGAACTGCTCCATGCCGTAGTCGAACTCATGGTTGCCGGGAATCAGGAAATCGTAGCCGATGGCGTTCATGATGTTCACGATGGACTCGCCCTTCGAGAGCTTGCCGATCGGCGCGCCCTGCACCGCGTCGCCGGCGTCCACCAGCAGCACCGCGAGACCTTGCTTCTTCAAATCCTTCTTGTACTGCGAGAGCCGAGCGACGCCCACGTTGTCCGAGATCCCGCAATGGATGTCGTTCGTGTGCAGGATCACCACGTCCGCCGCCCAGGCGATTGCCGAGAACGCCAGCGTGAAGACGAGCGTCAGCAGCAGGGAAAAGAACCGATGAAATCTTTGCTTCATAAAATGAATCCCCTCTTTTCATAAAATGATGAACTGATTATATGATAGTAGATTTCAACAAGAAAGGCAAGGGAAAAACGGTGGATATTTTGTGAATAACCGATGTCCAGATACAGGCGCGGAAGAATAGTTTTCCACATCGAAGGGACGTTTTGTGAATAAAACTGTGGATAAGCGGATAATATTCCGCCCTTTTTGCGATTTTGGCAGGATTTTTTGGTTTCGCGTCGAAAGAATTATTAATATTATCCACAAAAGGGGCGATTTGTATGAACCGGCTTTCCATCTCGAAGAAACTGGCGCTGGCTTTCGGCGTCCTGTTCCTGCTGTTCGCGGGCTTCGGGTATTTCGCTGTGCGCTCGGCGGAAAACATCGGCAAGGAGGTCCGGAACATCGGCGACTGGATGGAGTCCCGAGACCGCGTGGCCGTCATTTCCGAGACGGCGGCGGGCCTGCACCGCGCGCTGATGTACCGCATCACCGTCGAGGATCCGGCGGCGCGGCAGGAGTGGGCGAAATCGGAGAAAGAGCGTATCGCCACGGTGAACGAGGCTTTCGCCGACTACGAGAAAACGCTGAATGAGACGGAATACGACACGGAAGAGGAAAAAGAGAGCGACTTCAAGATCCTGAACGCGGAAAAGAAACTCTGGGAAAACTACCGCGCCGAAGTGGAAAAGGTGGACAAGCTGCTGGACGCCGGCGACCGCAAAGCGGCGGACACGCTGCTGGAAAAGGAGACAGCCAAGGCGTTTTCCGCTTTGATCGACGCGATGGACGAGGACGCCAAGAGCTGCCGTGAAGGCACGCAGGAGGCGCTGGACGCGGGCGAAGCGGCGTACCAGTCCGTCATCAAGATGGCCATCGGCGCCAGCGTCGCGATCCTCGTGATTTCCATCCTCGTGCTCGTGGCGCTGACGAAGACCATCAAGAGCTCCGTCACCACCATCACCACCACCGCGAAGAAGGCGGCGGACGGCGACCTTTCCCGGAACATCGAGCTGGAAACGGCGGACGAGTTCGGCGAGATTGCCAGCTATTTCAATGAAATGCTTGACGCCACCCGCAGCGTGCTGCTCAGGATGCAGGGAACGGCGGAGGAAGTCGCCCAAAGCTCCGACCGGCTGACCGAGAACGCGGAGCAGTCGGCGCAGGCGACCCAAAGCGTCGCCGAGGCCGTCACGAACGTCTCGGCGTCGGCGTCGATGCAGATGGACGCGCTGACCGAGACGAACGAGCGTGTCGACCGTTTGCAGGAAGGCATGCATGAAGTCGTGGAGGTCGTGCGTTCCGGCATGCAGGGAGTCCACGACGCCGTGGAGCGCGCGGGCGAAGGCAACACGCTGGCGGCGAACACGGTCCAGCAGATGAACCGCATCGCCGAAACCGTGGCGGAGTCGGCGGACACTGTCGCGAAGCTCGGCGAAAGCTCGAAGGAAATCGGCTCCATCGTCGAGGTCATCACCGGCATCGCCGGACAGACGAACCTCTTGGCGCTGAACGCGGCCATCGAGGCGGCGCGCGCCGGAGAGCACGGCCGCGGCTTTGCGGTCGTCGCAGAGGAAGTCCGCAAACTGGCCGAGGAATCCCGGACAGCGGCGGAACAGATCGGCGAACGCATCCGCGCGATCCAGCAGTCCACCGACGCGGCGGTTCGAGCCATCGAACTGGGACGCGACACCGTGCAGGAGGGCAAGGAAAACGTCACCCGGACCGGCGAATATTTCCAACGCATCGTATCGCAGGTCGAGAGCGTCCGCGCATCCACGCAGAAGATCCTCGACACGGTGGAAGGCTTGCAGACGCCCGTCCGGGAAATCTCCGACAACGCACGGGAAGTTTCCCAGCAGGCGCGTTCCGTCGCCGACGAGGCGCAGAGCGTTTCGGCGTCCTCCGAGGAGCAGGCGGCCGGCATGGACGAGATCGCGAACTCCAGCCGTTCGCTGGCGAAACTCTCCGCCGAGATGCAGCAGATGGTCAGCCAATTCCGGCTGCGTGAAGGGGAAGAGAGGAGGCGTATCGTATGACGCTGGACGAATACACCGACAAGATGCACGACGCGAGCAAGGAAAGAACGCGGAGCCGCTCGGAAATCCACGCCCGTTACCTGAAAGCCCTGGACCAATACCGGCAGCTCCTGAAGAGCAACGAAAACGTGAAGGAGCAAAAGCTTCTGGTCTTCAACGAGATCAAGCTGCTGGGCTGGGTGCTGGGCAAGCGGGACAAGGACGTCGCGAAAGAACTGAACCAA
>CAMVIO010000214.1 GCA_947167555.1 uncultured Selenomonadales bacterium | reverse complement strand
GGGATATTGATGGGGCGTCCCTGGCGTGAAAGCACCGCCTGCCCGTCCGACGTCACAAGATCGCCGTTCGGCGTCCGGTAAAAATTCCCGTTCCTCGTATAGCGGAGTCCCTGCGGCGTATCGATGACGAAAAAGCCGTTGCCGCTGATGGCGAGGTCGAGCGGATTGCCCGTCGTCATGAAAGCGCCCGGCGCATGATCCACCGCGATTTCCGAAGTGTACGCGCCCAGCCCCAGCGTCCCCACCGCGGGCGGACGGCGATGCAGGGAAAAGCCCTTGAAATCCGTCACATGAATCGGCATATCGTCGTTGATGCGCCGAATCAGCATCGGATGGAATTCCGCGTCCAGCGCCCGGTCGCGCTTGTACCCCGTCGTATTCACATTCGCCAGATTGTTCGCGATGACCGACGTGCGGTTCTGCTGCGTCATCATGCCCGTTGCCCCGGTATAAAGTCCGCGCCACATAAGTCCTCACCTCATACTTTTATTTCATTCCCCGAAATACACTGTCCATTTCCTGCCCGTCGGCAAACTTGTCCACAAAATCCAGCGCCTTACCCGTGCCGATTGCCACGCAAGACATCGGATCGTCCGCCAGCATCGTGGGAATCCCCGTCTGATAGCGGATTCGCGCATCCAGCCCGTATAACATGGAGCCGCCGCCCGTCAGGACGATGCCGAGGTTCATGATATCCGCAGCCAGCTCCGGCGGCGTCTCCTCCAAGACCTTCTTTACACAGCCAACGATTTCCGCCACCGGGCTTTCCAACGCTTCGGCAATCTGCGCCGTCGCCACCGTAACGCTTTTCGGCAATCCCGTATAAAGATCGCGTCCCTTGACGTCCATGCGCACATCCCGCGCCTCGGGATAAGCCGCGCCCACCGTGATCTTTACCTCTTCGGCGGTACGCTCGCCAATCAGAAGATTGAATGATTTCCGGATATAAGCGATAATCGCCTCGTCAAACTTGTCTCCCGCCACGCGCAGGCTCTCCGAAAGAACGATGCCGCCCAGGCTGAACACGGCCACATCTGTTGTGCCGCCGCCGATATCGACAACCATCGAGCCCGTCGCCTCGTCCACCGGGAGCCCCGCGCCCAAGGCCGCCGCCATCGGCTCCTCGATCAGCTGCGTGCGACGCGCCCCAGCCTGCTCCGCCGCTTCCTGCACCGCGCGTTTTTCCACCGTCGTGACTCCCGACGGCACGCAGATCATGATGCGCGGACGGAACACGAAACTGTGCCCGATCACCTTCTCGATAAAATAGCGGAGCATACTTTCCGTAACGTTATAATCGGCGATCACGCCGTCCCGAAGCGGCCGGATTGCCGCGATATTCCCCGGCGTCCTCCCGATCATCTGCTTCGCTTCCTCGCCCACCGCGAGAATCTCGCCCGTGTCGCAATTCACCGCGACAACGGAGGGCTCGCGAAGCACGATTCCTTTTTTCTTCTCATAGACAAGCACGTTGGCCGTCCCGAGGTCAACGCCGATATCAATGCCAAACATCAAAAAGTCCTTTCCGCAGATGAGCACAAAAATCCCATCTTGAATTAACTTGTTATCCATTTAATATTAAAACGTCGCGCGCCGTTTGTCAATTAGTGAAACTGCCTGTATCGCATAAACGCGCAAAAAAATAAAAGCCCCGAGAAATTCGAGGCTATTGCGAAACAATGTACGGTATGCTATACTGAAATTATGGATGGCTGTTTGGCGGTCAATTTTTCTGCCCCTTGAGAAAGGGGAGGATGCCTATGGATCAAATCACTTTGGCTCTGATCATGGTGTTCCTGATTCTGGTTGTCTTAAAACAGAAATAAACCGCCCTAGCGACCAAACTTTGGCGGTTTATCTCATTGAGTTAATCCACTGAGGGGCGACCGCTGGACGGCCATCCTCTTTTTCTGCTTTTATTATACGTTTTTCCCCCGTCATTGTCAATAATTCCTCCCCAAATACGCGCACCCCTTCCAGACGGGGAAGGGAGTTTCCTGTTTCGGCTCCTCGACGGCGGCGCCGCGCTCGAAGCCATGTTTCTTCACGATGTAATAGAGGGCGCGCAGGGTGCAGGGGAGCTTCAGCGCGTCGTGGATGTCCTGCAAGCTCGCATTCGGTTGTTCGGCAAGAGCCTCTTTGACAGCCAAAAGCTGCAATGCTGTCAGCTTCGGCTTTCGCCCGCAACGCTTGAACGCGAGATCCACAGCGCCGGTTTCCTCGAAGCGCTGCACGAGGCGGTAGACGGTCCAACGGGACACGCCGTACTCGCGAGCCAAGGCTGCTGTACTCGCGCCGTTCTTGTGCGCTTCGACGATGCGAAGGCGGTCGTCTTTGTTCAGGCGTTTGCCACGCGGCATGATGCGATTCCTCCTACTATAATTCGTTCTCTTGACATCTATATCTTGGCGTAGTACTATGCAAGTGTAGCAACAGCACAAAACTCCCGTTAGGAGAAGGAGCGACTGTATGAGCAACAGCATGAAGGACAAGGATGTACTGAAACTCCTCTTGAAAAACGGATGGATAGAAGTCAACGTGAAAGGCAGCCACCACAAAGTCAAAAAAGACAATCAAACAATAACGATTCCCGTACACGGAAAAGATATGGACAAAGGGTTGCTGCAAGCAATCCTGAAGCAAGCAGGGCTTAAATGAAAGGATGTGACGAGATGTATTGCACGTATCCCGCAATCGTCCATAAAGGGACAGACGGCGGCTTTTGGGCTGAGTTTGTGGACTTTAATGCTTTCTCACAAGGCGAAACATTAGATGAACTAATGGGAAACGCCGAAGAAGCTATGACTTGTCACATTGAAGATGAACTGAAAAATGGATCTGTTTTGCCCACCCCTACCGACATCCGCCAAATCCGCACAAGCGGCGATGATTTTGCCACTCTTGTTCGCGCCCGTGCCAATGTGCCCGAGCCTGAACACGAGAGCTCTACGCAAATGGCTTTTGCTGTGTCATAAGAGAGTTATTCGAAGGGGCGTTGCCCCTTCGAGCATCCCCACGAAGGGCTGCCGCCCTCTCGACACCTGCAAAAAATCGCGATGAAAAGTGAAACCAAGAATATACATTCCGACCGCGTCCCTGCTACAGCTGACGCAGTCGCTGGACGCCGCGCAATTCGGCGTCTTTTTTGTTTGAGGCGCGGCGTCCGAAGCGACGGCAAGGGGAGGGTAGCTTTCTAGTTTTGTAAGCGAAAGAAAAAAGCAACTAAACCCCTCCGTCAGCCTTTCAGGCTGCCACCTCCCCTTTCAGGGGAGGCAGGAAAACGTTACGCTTCACAAAACTTGCGCGCACTCTCATCCTCGCCGGGCCTTGCCGCCGCACCCTTTTCTTTAAGATTACCCCTGATGTGCGGCGGCAGAGCCAAGGCTGCTGTACTCGCGCCGTTCTTATGCGCTTCGACGATGCGAAGGCGGTCGTCTTTGTTCAGGCGTTTGCCCCTTGGCATATTCCCGTTCCTCCTCTATGCTTTTTCCTTGCACGTATACTTATACTTATGTATTTGAAGGACGAAACAGTCCAGTGGACTGTTTCGAGCTCCTTCGAATACTTCTTTTATTGCAAAAACCCCCGCATCTGCGGGGGTTTTTGTTGTTTGTTTGGGAAATCTTAGAACATGAAGTTCCACTCGGTGAAGATCGTGTTGACCTTCTTGTCATTGCCGTCACCGTCGATGAATTCCATATTCTTACCGGTGAACCATGAGACCTTGCCGACGACGTTCTTCATCGGAGTCCAGGAAGCACCAATCTCGAAGCCGCGGGAGCCGGCATACTGCGGGCCGTTCAGCGCATAGGTGTTCCAGCCGGTGCTGGCAATCTGACCAATCTGACGCCAAGCGACGTACGCGCCCCAAGAATTTACCTTGGTCGGCTTCGCGCCCGCATAATTGAGCTGGATAGCATAAGAATTCTTCTGGGAACCGTTAATATCTTTCCATCCAGCTTCCTTCAATTCACTCTTCACATCAGCGCCGAAAGCATGCGACCATGCAGCCGTCATCTCAAATTCCTTCGTGAACTTGTATCCAAGTCCGAGATTCAGAATGCTGATATTATCGGCATCGAGGATCCCCTGATAATCAGCTTCTGTAACAGCTCCTGTAAC
>CAMVIO010000213.1 GCA_947167555.1 uncultured Selenomonadales bacterium | reverse complement strand
CTCTGTCAGCGTTTCAACGGGCGTGCGGCAGGAAGGAGATCTAAACTGCATTTTTCTTTCACATCATTTTTCCGACGGCGGAGGATAAGCCGGTGATAAGCTATGAATGCAAAGCCGACAGTTCACATTACGCTATAAGACAGGAGGTCCATAAGATGTCGTTGCACGAGCAGCTCAAAGAACTGAATAGCGCTAAACAATTCGAAGAAATCTGCGCATTGTATGACAGCTCGTCGACCGGGGACGCCGTATGGGCTTCGGAATGGGACTATGTCTATCTGATGCTGGGATTGTACAAACAAAAGCGCTATCGGGACTGCCTTGATCTGTACAAAAAATTTGTTGTAAAATTCCCGGGAAACGATAAACTTGACAGCAAAATGGGTTGGTGCGTATATCATCTGTTTGTGAAGTCGTATGATTTTTCCGTCCGGGAAGCGGAAGAAGAAGCCCGGAAAAAAGTGGAATACGTATTGAAAAAAGTCAAAGACGGAAAGTATGCGCCGATCTGGAGCATCGTCAATCATGTAACAAAAGGGATCCTGGGCCGCCAGAAAAAGAATCAAGAGGATTACAGCCAGTGCAGCTGGTATTTGGAATGTGTGGATCGCTCCTCTTTGAAGCGGGAAGGCTATATCCTGGCAGAGGGCGGCAGGCAGGCTCCTTCTGACTATGAGCTTTGGTTTTGCAAAAAAACGAAATGCCTGGAAGGTCTCGGAGCGTACAGCGAGTGCATTCGTCTGTGCGACGAAGGTCTTGCTACGATTCCGACATTTCACAGCAACATAGATATCTGGCTTCAGCGCCGAAAAGCCAATTGCCTGCTCCGCATGGGAAAAATCGAGGAAGCGGGTTATGTTGCTGCGGAAATTTTGAGCAGCGGCTTCAACAATTGGGTCGCCTATGATATGCTTTATGACGTCGCCCTGGCCGAGGGCAAACCGGAGGAAGCCATGAAATACGCCGGGTGCTGCGCTCTGGCCGATCCCCAGCACTCCATGCGGGTAAATTTCTATAAGAAGTATGCGGCATTCCTGGACATCCGTGGCCTGTCCCGTGAGGCTATGCTGCATCGTCGGCTGGTAGTATTGCTCAAGGAAGAGAAGGACTGGCGCATCAAATTCGAAGATCTGCAGGGAATCAGCGACGAAATCAAAGCATGGGGAATAAAAGAAGTGATGCCTGAATTGCGCCGTTTTTGGGAAAAGCACCGGGATCAGGGGAAAGTATACGTTTTCGGCAAAATCGCAAAAGTCTTCCCCGAAAAAAGACATGGATGGGTGCAGGATGAGAAGGGGCAGGAGTATTTTTTCAGGTTCATGGACGCAAAAGGCTCTCCTGATTGCCTGCAAGCCTGCAATAATGTTCTCTTTATCGGCGGAAAGCGTATGGATCCCAAATACAAGGTTGTAAAAGAGAACGCCGTCGAAGTCAAATTGCGTTCCAATCGAGGCTGAGAGGAGTGAATCCCAGTGGCAAAAGCAAGATTTTTAGCGATCGTGCGCGGGCGAACGATGGGCGTTCTTGAAATCCCGTGGGCAGAGTGCAGGGAATATGTGGACGGTTTTTCCAATGCGAAATACAAAGGATTTCCATGCCTGGAGGAAGCCGTCGCGTGGTATTTGGCCGAAGGGGGAGAAGAAGGCTTTTTAACGGAGCAGCATCTGGCGACAGCCAAAGGCGCGGCGTCGGCGAAACCTGCATGCCCGTCCCTCCGTTTTGCGAGGCTGGCCAATATCCTGCCAAACGACGAGGATGGCTGCATGTGTTCGCAGGATTTGCCGGAATCGCTGACCCACAGCATCCTGGATTGGTTTCATGTGACCGCTTTGGAGAACATGCCGGAAGAACAGCTGCAGGAAATCAAGAAACAAGGCATCGCTTACTCTGACGACCAAGAGACGGATTACCACGGCGGAATCGCGGATAATTATGTCCTGGCGTATATGCCGGCGAACTTCTTCAAGATCTGGCTGCCTCTTTGGCGGCTGCTGCAAAAACAAAGCCTGGGAACGAAACTGAGCATCCTGGATCTCGGCGCAGGCCCCGGGACATCCACGTTTTCCCTGTGGTACTTTTTCTCATTGCTGGCGCGGGACAACCCGGATCGGGAATTTGTGCTGGACTGCTGCGCGGTGGAGAGGGAATCGTCTTTTTTGCAAATCATGAAAAAACTGGATGCAACATACAGGAAATCTATGCTGGCAGAAAATCTGCAAATCAATCTGCGAATCGACAAAAGCGACATATACACCTTTGCGGCGTGCGGGGACGGACAATATGACCTGATCATGGAAAGCAATGTCCTGAACCGCAATGAAGCAGCGTCGTGGACCAAGCCGACATCGCTGCCCCTTGTCTTGATGAGCAAGCTGAAAGAGCCGGGAGCGCTGATCCTGTTGGAGCCGGGGAAAGAACAAAACCGAAACGCGCTGTACTCGATCGAGCAGCTGCTTGCCAACTATCCGATCATGGAAAGTGTCGTGTCGCCGAAAATCACTGCCGTGCCGCTGGACGGTCTGTCCCTGCTTCGAAGCGCGGAAAATCTGGGGATACGGTACACACGTCAGGAAAAGCACTGGTTCAGCTATGCCGTATTCCGGAAAAGGAGTGAAAAGCAATGATCTTGAGCGCGAGCCGTCGGACGGACATTCCCGCCTTTTTCTCCGACTGGTTTATGAACCGGCTGCGGGACGGATACTTATTGGTACGGAACCCGATGAATTATCATCAAGTCAGCAAAATCGAATTATCTCCCGCCGTCCTGGACTGCATCGTGTTCTGGACAAAAAACCCCCGGCCGCTCTTGCCGTACCTGGCGGAAATCAGCGAAAGCTATCCCTTTTATTTTCAATACACACTGAACGCGTACGGAAAAGACATCGAACAAAATCTGCCGGACGTCGGCGAGCGCGTCCGCACACTGCAAACCCTGGCTGACGCCATCGGCAAAGAAAGGGTCATCTGGCGGTACGACCCCGTCCTCCTTTCCCCGACATACGATATCCGCTGGCATGTGGAAACTTTCGGACGGCTGGCTAAAGAACTTGCCCCCTTCATCGAGAGCGCGGTCTTCAGCTACTTTGACTCGTACCCGAAAGTGGAAAACAATATCCGAGGCCAAAAGGCACGCGCCTGCGATCAGACGGAAATGGAAACCCTGGCGCGGGAATTTTCCTCCATCGCCGGAGCGAACGGCTTGACACTAAAGACCTGCGCCGAAGCCATCGACCTGGAACAATACGGCATCGCGCACAACTGCTGCATCGACCCGGCACTGATCGAAAAAATCATGGGCTGCTCCATCCGCGTAAAAAAAGACGCGAATCAGCGTCCGGAATGCGGCTGCGCGGAAAGCGTCGACATCGGCCAATACAATACCTGCCGCCACGGATGCAGATACTGTTACGCGAACTTCAATCCCAAAAGTGTGGAAACCTTCCTCCGCCAGCACGACAAAAATTCGCCGCTCCTGATCGGACAGCCGGAAAGCGCCGACAAAATCACGGTTCGAAAAATGAAGCTGCTCCGAAAAGAACGGAACGAGGAACAGTTGGAACTGTTTTAGAAAGAAAAGGATAAGAAAAAGCTCTGTTGGCAAATCGTATTGGTGGGGAACAAGCGCCTGATTTCGGGCTCTTTTATTTTGCCACAAATTAAAAAAAGCCGCCAAGATGACGGCTTTTAATCCAAATATCCTCAGAACATGAACGCTACGCTGACGCCTCCTGTGAAGCCCCGCTTCTTTCCTGCGAAGCCCGTGACGTTCAGATCGAGACTCCACGGGCTGTTCTCGCCCGGCTTCATGGTCGCGCCGAGTTCGCCCCGGAAGCTGGCGCCTGATGTGTCGGCTCCCCGGATTTCCACGCCGTCGGCCTTGCCTGCTGCCTTTCCGTCCAGCTCATGCTCGTAGGCCGCGCCCGCATAGAAGTTCCATTTGTCGCGCTTGACGATGTATCTTGCGCCGACGCGGATTGTCTGGCTCGTCACCGCGTCCAGGTCGTAGTGCCCGCCCGCGTCGAAGCTCACGCCGTTCCTGCGGTTGTAGAAATATCTGCCGTAAACGTCAACGGCGTGCATATCGTCGAAGGCAATTTCCTTGCCCACGCCGAGATGGAATCCCATATAGGGCGCGCTCGTCTCGTAG
>CAMVIO010000212.1 GCA_947167555.1 uncultured Selenomonadales bacterium | reverse complement strand
AAGCTCATCGTTTCCATGAAAAATCAGCCTCCTTGTCCGTCGTCATATCCTATACCGAAATCATACCACATCGTCCCACCCCCGCGGGCGGATTTTTCCTCAAAAACCGTTTTGGCAATATCATACACGGTTGAAGTCATGTCATTTCGGAAAATTGCTGTGAGTTTCGCAAATCATATCCATACGCCTGCGACAGCTTTCATCGTTGTTTGTCTTTCCCGTTTCTAACGCCGCGTTCTCTGCCCACGACAGGAAAGTCTGCACCGAAGTGAAAGATGCATACACCATTAAGGTCTTGGTCGTTGCTGAATCCTCCTTTGATTGGTTGCAGTTGACGAACCGTAACTCTATCTTATCACAAAAGGTTTCTTTTTCTTTTGAAGACTCATGCCTATAAGGTAATTGAACGCCCCGGTCTAACCGAGGAATATCTTTAATCAAGCTGCGGAGCGATCATATAGACAAAACTCGACGCTCCATACTGTCCACTTCCTTTCTTATATCCTATCACGTTCCCATTTTTCGCGGGCGGATTTTGCGTATCAAAAAAGCCTCAGCAATCATGATACTATGCCGAGGCTTGTCTCTGTCGGAAAATTGCTGTGAAATTTTGCAAATCATTATCCATATGCCCGCGACATCTTTTCATTGCCGTTTGTTTTTCTCTTTCATCGACAACCCAGCGGACAGGATGGCCAACTCCGCGCATTGCTTTTCCCGCTTTGTGCAGACATGCATCTGCCCCGTCTCCATATTTTCCCAATAGATTGTCCCCGCAACCTTCTCTATCCAAAACCGCTGCGGACGCACGTTCCGTCCCTCCGGCCATATGCCGCTCTCCTTTCGCCATACGTCGAAGACAAGCACCTCCACCGCCCAGAAGTCCTCTCTTTCCCCTGCGATGTATGCCGAGGCAATATCCATTGCCAACGCACTGGCGTCATCTTCACGAAGCAGCGGAAAATTCGCATTCCCATACCAGCAGGAAAGCTCCGGCGCCAGCAGCCGGTAGCTAAATAAGAAAATTATATCTTGACAGATTTCCGGCGTCCTGCAAAAAACCGCCTCCGCAGGCGAAGCCAGAAAAGTCAGGAAGAAAGCCCCTGCCAGCACTTTGCGTATGTCCATGCCGTCCTTCCTTTCGTCTGCCCATCATACCAAATGCCTGCCCTCCTGCGGGTGGATTTTTGAAAAATATCCTGACGTCATCATAACACATCAGGATATTTTCCCGTCGGAAAATTGCTGTGAGTTTCCGCAAAGAACATTTCCACGCATTATCCAAACCTATTTACATCACGTCTTTCTGTGTTATAATACCCGTGAAGCGCGGAAACACGCGCAATAAACGAAAGAGGGGATTCTTTTTGAAGAAAGCAGATTTCATCAAAGCCGTCGCAAAGCAGGCTGGCACGTCGCAGAAAGAGGCTGACGCGGTCCTCACGGCGGCACTCGCAACCATTCAGGATGCACTGAAGAAGGACGATTCGGTGGCCTTCCTCAAGTTTGGTACGTTCAAAATCACGAAGCGCGCCGCCCGCAAGGGTCGCAACCCGCAAACGGGCAAGGAAATCCAAATTCCCGCCGCGAAGCTCCCGGTCTTCAAGGCCAGCGCAGCATTCAAGGAACTGGTCAACGGAAAGAAAGCAAAAAAGAAGAAGTAAGCAGAAACGCGCTCACCAATACGGTGAGCGCTCTTATTTTCCATACCACAACTGGATGTTGTTGCGATAAAGCGTCCTCGACATTTTTAAGAATTCCTTAAAACGATTTACAGGCAGTTTTAATTTTGCCGCCATACGATATTTCGCAGAGGAGATGACCACTATGCTGAAAAAAATCCTGAAAAACAAAAGGCTGGCTTTGGGCGCTGCCGTTCTGGCAACTTTCCTGGCCGTTGCGCCGACGATGGCTTGCGAAGCAGCAAGCTCTGCCTACGCGCAAAGCGAACGCCCCGAGCCGCCGAATTGGGACGGCAACGGACAGCCGCCCGCTCCCCCGACTGACGAGAACGGGAATCCGTTACCCCCGCCAAACCGCAGCGGGAACGAAGGAAGCGGGAACCGCCACGATCCGCCAAACGGGAGCGACCACGGGCAGCCTCCCGCCCCCCCAACGGACGAGAACGGAAATCCGCTGCCCCCGCCAGATTGGAACGGGGACAACGGAAATCGCCCAGCGCCGCCGGACGGAAGCGGCCACGGGCAGCCGCCGCAGGGCGGCCCAGCCGGACGCGGACAGGACGCGCAGAATGCGGACAGCCTGTCCGCGTCTTGCGTCGCGGACAAAGAGACCGCCACGATGAAAGGGAAATCGCTTTCAGCGGCCGGCCCGGATGTGAGCGTCGTTTTGGCGCGTAACGGAGCGGCGCTGGCATTGCAAAACATGGCGCTCCATAAGAGCGGCGACACAACCAGCGAAGAGGGAAGCAATTTCACGGGGCGGAACGCCGTCCTGCTTGCAAACAACAGCCGCGTCGAGATCAGCGACTCCACCCTTTCTTCCGATGCGGAGGGCGCAAACGCGATTTTCGCAACGGGAAAGAACGCCGGCATCACGGCACGCCATGTTGTCATCCGCACCAGCGGCAATTCGTCGCGGGGGCTGGATGCTACATATGGCGGAACCGTCAAGGCGGACGATGCGGACATTGAAACCCAAGGGGCGCATTGCGCCGCGCTCGCCACCGACCGGGGCGAGGGAACAATATCCGTCACGAACGGGAAACTGGTCACCCGCGGCGAGGGGAGCCCCTGCATCTATTCAACGGGCAGCATTTCCATCGCGGACAGCGCGGGAGAGTCTTTCGGCAGCGAGATTGCCGTAGTCGAGGGCAAGAACAGCATCGACATCCAGCGGTCAAATCTTACGGGACACCAGCGGAACGGGGTCATGCTTTACCAGAGCTTTTCGGGGGATGCAGATGTCGGCGTCGCACGTTTCACGGCCAAGGACTCCACGCTCACGAATCTGTCCGACGGCGCGATGTTCTATGTGACAAACACGAAGGCTGAAATCACGCTTGACAATGTTTCCATCTCCACTCCGGGAAGCGCTCCGTTGCTTCGCGCAGCCTCCGGCCGATGGGGACGGGACGGCAAAAACGGCGGCGATGCCACGCTGACGGCGGCACACCAAATACTCGCGGGCGATGTGGAGGCCGACGCCCTGAGCCAAGTTTCCCTTCTGCTGGGAGAAGGGAGCGACTGGACGGGGGCATTGGATTCCGCAGGAACAGCGCGGGAGAGTTCCCTGCACCTCGCCAAGGGTGCGCATTGGTCGCTGACAGCGGATTCTTGCGTCGGAGCGTTCAGCGACGATCTCGGCGACTTTTCCAACATCGATTCCAATGGCTTTTCTGTCTATTACGACTCGGAAAAAAGCCCTTCCCTGCAAGGCCGCACATACAGCCTTCCGGGCGGCGGGCAGATTGTCCCGCGCAACTAGCGTCAACCAAGGCAGCAAGACATTCGAGAGTTTGCATAAACGAGATGAAATGCATAAAAGAAGCACTCGCCAACAAGAGCGGGTGCTTCTTTTATGATCCCATCGCAAAACAATATCAGCCCGTGCTTGTTGCGGCGCGATTCAGCCGCTATAAAGGGCGCTTTTGTTTATCTGAATAGCTATCGTGTGCGCTTAATTTCATATTGCATATTTCTTCCTCGTCTACCTAAATCAGATTTTTATGCGAGGAAGTGTTTTTCGCACGGCATCTTTCCACGCATCCAGATTCCAGACCACATACTCCTGCTGTCCACCGCCCTTTTTTTCAACGATTAGCCGTTTGGATAAAAGCATAACGGTCTTTGCCTTAACCCCGATAACGTCGTCGAAGTAAATGCTTTCCTCTTCCGGGGTTGTTTCTAAGTGAAGATTCATCCCGTGGTCTACGAAAAGAAAGCGTCGGTTCGTCAGAATGAGGTGGCCACCAGCCGCGTTCATCATACCTCGGTATAGGTTTGCCATGCCGGAACGTATCGGATATTCGCCCTTCTCCAACCTTCGACCGCAAATACAAACGACACTGTCTTCCTGTGGGGCATTAAGGATTGTAGAGAATGTCGACGACACGAAATTCTCATCATCCTTTTCCGGAACCAAATAACTTCCGCAATATTCGCAGTGCAGCGTCGATGGATTGACTGGGGCACCGCAACTTGGGCAATTTGATGCCTTCATAACATAATCCTC
>CAMVIO010000211.1 GCA_947167555.1 uncultured Selenomonadales bacterium | reverse complement strand
GCCGCCTTTTTCGCAAAATCAATCACTGAGATTTCATTCAGCGTCTGTTTTGCCTTTGCGATTATCGCATCGAGCTTGCGCATTACATCGCCGGTGTATAAAATTTCGTTACACTCCGTACACTTATAGCAAGGCACATTCCGAATGATAATCAGGCAATCTCCCAAATCTGTCACATCGGTTGTAGTGCTTTCCACAGCTTCCGCCGCACATTTCAGGCATTTCATTGTTCAGACTCCTTTCTGATCGCCTTATGCAAATCCTCACCTAAAATACTTCTCTATCGCCTGTTCGCGCTGGGCTAGCAAAGATTCTTTGCGCTTTTGGGCGTCGGCTTTTGTTTTGTCGCATTGCTTGACGAAATCGGCGAATTGATTTTGCAGGGCGATAGGGGGAACAGGGACGTTTATGTTTTCAATTCCCGCATTATAGAGTCGATTTATAGTTCCACCCTTTGTTACAATCCAGGGATCGGTTTTGTAAAAATAATAAAGATACGTGTTCAAAAGTCGACATTCATCATTATCAATCCATACAATATTGGAATCTTGAAAATATGCGGGAGTTCCGTCAAAAATAACTGTTTTTCCAATAGTCCCCGCTGCGGATATTAAAATATCTCCAATTTTAGGATATGGATATTTACTCTTATATTCCTCGAACTTTTCTTTTGAAATATAGGAATCCGCTTCTTTTCCAAAAGTACCAATCTTAAAGAATGGTATGTCGCCGACCTCCGAAGTTTCATGTTTCATTATACGCTTACACATGGATACTTTCCCGATGCTCCCCAATTTTTCCATAGGAAACGTATTAGTTTCAAACATCGCAGCAAACTTCGCCTTTATAGCCTCGTCGCATTTCTTGGCAAGCTCATCTTGCTCCGCTATCTGCTTGTCCATCGCATGAAACTCATCAACGATTTTCGCCTGCACTTTAACAGGCGGCACGGGAAATTCATACGCCTGCACAGAGGCTTTGTCGCCTCGTGGCATTTTCATTCCCTTCGCTGTTGCCATCATGTAGTCGAAGAAAGCGTCCTGTTCCAACACGATATACAAATATTGCGGAAGCAACTGCTTCTCGTCTCGGCTTCTGAATACCAATACGTCGTTCGAGCAGCCGCCTTCGCGATCGGCAAGCCATATCTTTTTCAAATATGGGCGAATGTTGGAGATAAGGATATCGCCTTTCAGATATTTTGTGACAGAAGAAATTTGCGGTTCTCCTTCATAGACCGTAACGCCCTGCCGTTCTTTTATCATGTTGTCTGTCGTGATGTAGGTTTCAAGCGGTATTTTGGAGATGTTCGTCTTTTCCGTGACGAAGGGCGCGGCTTCTCCAAGCTTTTGAAGTTCATATTGCCCCGTATAGGCTATTGGCGTATAGCTTGACTTGTTGATTCGCAGTGCCTTGTTGAACGTTACGCCGCTAAAGTCCAACATATCCACTAACGGCAAATAATGATAATACGCCGACAGTGCGGAAACGTCCATTTCCTCGCCCGTGTAGCTTGCCCGCACAAGGGCGGCAAGGGTATCGTCAGCGGTGCGATCGTCGGGGCGGTACATGAGACCGCCTTCCGTCTTGACCTGTATGCCTTCCTGTCCTTTGCGGTTGCTCCATGTGTAACCGAGGAAGGTTTCCTGCGCCTTGTTTTCGTCGGGCGCGGTGATAATCAGCGTCGTCTGCCGATGACAAAGGCCGAAGTAAGTCAGTTTTTCGGATTCCAACGCGAGGGTGAAGTCATAGAAATGTGCGTTGCACCACAATCTCTGCTCGTTTTCAGCGGCGGCAATGAAGCTCCGCTGCTTCGCTTTGGTCGTATATTCAGCGGATGCGAGAAACGCGGCAGCATAAGCGGCGAAATACGGCACATCGTCCCATTCGTCATAGTCCCGCCCGCGCGAGAGAAATTCACGATAGTCCGGCTCGGAAACGCCGATTTTCGCAAGATAGCCCTCGAAAATCTCTTTATCTTCCCAATCGGCGAGCGGACGATTCTCCATGATGGCGTCTTTGCTGTCCGTGACGAGGTCGATGCGTTTGGGCGGCTCGTCGAATTTTTGCAGGAATACGATGATGGTGTTTGTCCCCGTCGCGCCGAAGGTCTTGCTGCCGAACTGCGCAATAGCGCGAATATAAAAATTCGTCAGCAGGGATTCGCGGGCGGCGATGAAGCTGCCGTTTTCCTTGTTCAATATGCTGCTGGGAAGGATGACCGCCGCGACGCCGTCCGGCTTCACAAGCTGGGCGATACGCTCGACGAAAAGCGTCTCAATCTCGGAGCCGTCGTTGGAGATTTTCGGCAGGATAGTAAAGTCGTTGTCCCTGAGCTTCAAATGCTGTTTGAACGCATAGACAGCATAGGGCGGGTTGGCAACGAGCACGTCAAAGGCGTTGGGGATGACGCCCTTGTCCCTGTAGTTTTCCAATCCGTCGCCGAAAATGATATTGCCGCCGCCCGCGCCGTGCATGAACAGCGAGATTTTCGACACGCGCGCGAGGCGGTAGTCTTTTTCTATGCCATAAAGTTTTTCCTTTACCCAGTCGCCGCTTTTTTCCGCGCCGGCTCTTTGCATGGCGTCGTTGATTGCCTCGAAGCCCTGTGTCAGGAAGTGGCCCGCGCCGCAGGCGTAGTCCACGAGCTTTGGGGCTTCGACGTCGCCCGTCTTTCGGACGATTTCATCCATCGGCAGGCTGTCCCAGATGAAGCGCGTAATCGGCACGGGCGTAAAGAACTGCCCTTCGTTCTGCTTGAAGCCTTTGTTCAAAAGCTGCTCGAACAGATCGCCGAGGGTTTGCAAGTCGCTGGCGCCGATGATGCGATAGTTCTCGAAAAGCTGGACGACTTCAACGAGGATTTTGCCGTTTTGATAAAACAGTTCTTCGTTATGTACGTCCTTGAAAGCGAAGTCGTTGTTCGTGTAGAATTTCAAAATGCGGAGCGTTTGTTTCAGGCTGGCGATCATCTTTTTCCGGTTTTGCCCGGTGTATTGCCTGACAAGCGTGTCGGCGTAATCGTCGGAGATATAGAAGATTTCTTCGCGCATGAATTTTTCCATGCCGTCCCGATGGAGCCGCTGCAAGCGGTCTTGCAAAGATTCGTAAGTATCGGTGCCGACCTTGTATTGGAACTCGACAATATCCTGCTCGCCCTTCTGTATCTCGTCCACTAATTTGCAGATAAAGAGCGCGACGAGACGGTTGAAGGCGTTTTCCTTATCCGAGACGTTGTTGTGGCGCAGAATTTCCTCAAAGCGGTTCACGATTTTGTCGTTTTCCGCGAAGTCCTTGAGGTCTTTTTTGCGAAGCGGCTTCAGCCCGATTTTGTAGGCAACGGTGTCCTCCCGGAGCACCACGTCGCCGCAAAATCGCTTTTCATATGTTTCGTCCCATACGTCGAAAAGCTCCTGTACCGCATGGGCGTTTTGATATAGCTTGATGGTGCCGTCTTTTTTCGCGGAGTTTATGATATTTTTGTCGTCGCGGCAATCGACGCTTTCCGTCGTATAGGTGATATTGCCGTTTTCATAGTCCGAAGCGTAAAGAATCAGCCATTCGCAGCTTTTTTCCTGTTGCCAATAGGAGAACAGCTGCCCGCCGTCGCTTTTCGTGTCGTCAAACGCTTTTTTGTATTCTTTTCCGGCAGTCTTGCACTCGATGATGAACAGCATTTTCCCGTCGGCGTTCGTCACGCAAATATCGGCACGTCCGCTTTTCGCGTCGTGCCCAAGATGCCATTCCTTTTCCAGCTCGATATGTTCAGGGCGGTACCCTTTTTCAAGGAGGCGGTTCACGCACTCGAACACGACGAGATTTTCTTTGTGCGACTCGTCGTAAAAGTCGTTACGATCACGCCCTTTGATTTGATCGGGATAAATAAGCTCCTGCGCTTTGAGGTCGACTTTCAGGCTAGTGCCAAAGGCGGGGAAATCCTTTTCATAGCTGTTGCCGCTTTTCACAAAGCCCATCACGCGCAGCGCATCGGCAAAATTGTCCGGGGTAATCATCGGTTGCCCTCCGTAACTACTGATTTTTTACAACTATTGTATAGGATAGTCTTTTGCAATGCAACGAAAAACCTCCCAGAAGGGAGGTTTTTCGTTGCATTCATAAATTATCCTTTATACAACGGCACGGTCAAGCTGCCGGTCGGCATCAGCGTCACCGTGTAGTCTTTTCCGACATATTGCT
>CAMVIO010000210.1 GCA_947167555.1 uncultured Selenomonadales bacterium | reverse complement strand
GCTTGACTTTGCCCCTGTTTTGTCATATGCTATATAAGTTATATGTAGCTATGGGGAGGCAAGACGATGATCTCGCGTGTGGAATATCATGTGAACTTTTACGATACGGACGCGATGGAGGTCGTGCATCATTCCAACTATATCCGTTGGTTTGAGATTGGGCGCGTGGAATTTTTGCGGGCGGTCGGTATTACACTGAATGAGCTGATGGACGACGGGATCGTGTTCCCGATTACCGACGTCAGCGCGAAGTTCCATTCGCGGGGGCGGTTCGACGACGTGCTGATCATTGAGACGACGCCGTCGGCGTTGACTAAGGTGAAGATGGCTTTTGATTACCGCATCCTGAAAAAGGGCGAGGAAACCGTGCTGGTGACCGGCCACACGCAAAATGTGTTCACGAACAGGAAAACGGGAAAGATTATGCGCCTGCCGGACAAATATTATGCGAAACTGGCGGCGATGCTGGAATGAAAATTTGGGAGGCAGAGAAATGCTGATAGCGTCAATCGTTGCGGTCGTGATTCTCGTGGCCGCATTCGTGATTTTTCGGTTGTTTTTTTCACTGGAGAAGAACAGCAAGGTAATCGTGCGGCTGGACAAACGGTCGCCGTTTGCGTTGGAGTCGATGACGGACAACGACGCCGTGCTTTATTGCAGCGTGCCTTTTGAGAATCTCGGCGGCCAATACGGGACGCTGGTGGACTGCGTCGTGCGCCCGCAGCTCCCGTTCGAGCAGTACGACGGGATCGACGCGCGAGGCAAGGCGGAAGTCGAAGGAAAGCCCCGCGAAGACGATTATTTCGAAGCGACGCTGGTAGACTCGCATAACAGTTTGAACATATTGATCAAGGTGCGGCTGACGGCGCGCAAGGGCATGGATATCAAGACGGCACTTTCACGGATGGTCGATTTGCCGCTGGATTTCATTTATACGGAGCTCAGCCGGAATCCGTGGCAGTTGAAGAAATTCCGCGTCGTGCTGACGGCGGAGGAAATCGCGGCGCTTACGGGCGTGACGCTGGTAGATGAGTAATACTGATTTCAGGCCAAAATTTTAAGTAGATTAAAATTTTGAACTGAAATACGCCTGCCTTGCAGGCTACATTTGCGCCGATGGCGCAAATGACGTCTCATAAATCGCAGTAAGAATTAAAAATTCTAACTGCGATTAATATAGGAGGCTTCGGAATATGAAAGAATTGCAAAAAATCCCCGTGCCCACGCGCATCCTGACGCACAAGGACGACATCGTGGACGCGATGGAGCGATACACGAAAGACAAAGTCGGACCGGACGACATCGTGACGGTGGCGGAGAGCGTCGTCGCTATCACGCAGAACCATATCGTGCGCCCCGAAGAACTGAAGCTGACCTGGCAGGCGAGAGTGCTCTGCCGATTCATGCCCGACGTGGGAAGTCTCGCGGCTCCGCATGCCATGCAGTCGCTGATGGAAGAGGAGGGCGTCTGGCGAGTGACCGGCGCGCTATTTTTGGGATTTCTCGCAAAACTCGTCGGCGTCAGCGGCGTATTCTATCGGCTGGGCGGCGAGCAGGCGGCGCTGATCGACGACGTGACGGGCACGATGCCGCCCTATGACAAGCATATCGTCTACGGACCGCGCAACCCGCAAAAAGTTGTCGAGGACGTCAAGGCGAGAGTCGGCTGCTTTGGCGCGGCGATCGTCGACGCCAACGACCTGGGGAAGGCGCGCATTGTCGGCGCCAGTGCAGGCCTTCGCCCGGAAAAAGTGGAAAAAGCACTTCTCGACAACCCCTTCGGCAACGATTCCCAAAAAACGCCGATCGTAATCCTGAAAAATTTCCGCCAGTACCAGGAGCAGGATTGATAATATTCGGAACACGATGGAAATGGCTGTTTTCAGACCCGAAAATGTGACGTCTGTCGGCAAAAGGCAATAGTTTCTTTTATAAAAGAAACTATTGCCTTTTTTTATGGAAAAGCATATTATAAAAGAAACTTTTTGAAAAACAGGGGACATTTGGCATGATACAAAGAGAAAATTATATGAAGCAAATCCGGGATTTTATTGATCGCCCAGTCATCAAAGTTTTGACCGGGATGCGGCGGAGTGGGAAAAGTGTCCTGTTGGAAATGATAAAGAATGAATTGTTGTCACGAGGCGTTGCGCCGGAAAATATCGTTTCTATCAATCTTGAATCCCTGCGGTATGAACATTTGAAGGAGTATCATACGCTCTATAACGAAATCGGGAAAAGAGTTTCCCAAGTACAAGGTCGTTTGTATCTTCTTCTGGACGAAATTCAGGAAACGAAAGAATGGGAACGGGTTGTCAATTCATTTCGGGTAGACTTTGATTGTGATATCTATTTGACGGGCTCCAATGCCAAGTTGTTTTCAGGGGAATTGGCGACGCTTCTTTCCGGGCGGTATGTGGAAATTAAAGTCTACCCGCTGGGATTTCGGGAGTATCTGTCCTTTGCGGAAAAGAACCCGGAAGAGGCCGGATATTCCCCGCGGGAACATTTTGCGTCTTATCTTCGGTTTGGCGGACTTCCGGGAATTCATCAGATGAAATGGGAAGCGGACAGACTGCTCATTTATTTGCAGGATATTTACAACTCTATTTTGTTGAAAGATATTGTTGCGCGCTATCACGTTCGGGATACGGCACTCTTGGAAAAAATCGTCGTATATTTGATGGATAACATAGGAAATACGTTTTCGGCAAAAACTGTTTCAGATTTCTTGAAGAATCAAGGCCGCAAATTGAGTACGGAAACTGTCTATAATTACCTCGCCGCCTTGGAATCTGCCTGCTTGGTGCATCGGGTGTCCCGTTATGATATCAAGGGAAAGAAATTGCTCGAAACGCAGGAGAAGTACTATTTGTCTGATTTGGGGCTTCGACATGCGGTGATGGGGTATAGAGAACAAGACATCGCAGGGATGCTGGAAAATGTTGTCTTTTTAGAATTGCTTCGGCGAAATTATACGGTCTATATCGGTAAGCAGCAGGAAACTGAAGTAGACTTCGTCGCGGAACGAGACGGGGAACGACTATATATCCAGGTTTGTTACTTGTTGACGGAAGAAAATATGAAGCGAGAATTTACACCACTGGCAAAAATTCAGGACAACTTTGGAAAAATCGTTTTGTCCATGAACGAGATGACAGGACTCGGTTACGAAGGAATCAAGCACAAAAATATTGTAGAATTCCTTTTGGAAGGGTAGAAAGTTGTGAAAGGAAAAAATTCAATGCAATCGCTGATTGTTCGCTCAGAACAGTCGGCGGTTTTTCTATATATGGGGCAAAACGGACGATATCCCCTCATGGTATGATTTTTGAAGGCGGTGGGAAAGACAGGTTCCTGCCGTCAAAATTTAGGAAATGGGGGATCAACTATGAAAGGCACTATCTACGGGTACGCGCGCGTCAGCACAATGGAGCAGAAGGAGGATCGGCAGATTTTTGCGCTGCGGGAAAAAGGCGTCGACGAGTCCAATATTTATCTCGACAAAATCTCAGGCAAAGATTTCAACCGCAAAATGTATCGGCTCCTAACGCAAAAGCTGCGTCCGGGCGATCTGCTGTACGTCAAGAGTATTGACCGGCTGGGGCGGAACTATCGGGACATCATCGAACAATGGCGGTTCCTGACGATGGAAAAGCAAATCGACATTGTAATTCTCGATATGTCTCTGCTCGATACGCGGAAGGGAAAAGACCTGATGGGAACATTCCTCAGCGATATCGTCCTGCAGGTTCTTTCCTTCGTAGCAGAAAACGAACGGGTAAACATCCGCCAGCGCCAACGGGAGGGAATCGCTATGGCAAAGCGCCGCGGCATCCATCTGGGACGTCCCCTAAAAAAACTGCCGTCCAAGTTCGTACAGATTTATGATCAATGGTGGAGGAGGCAGATTACAGGAAAAGAGGCGGCACGTCGCTGCCGCATGCCGCTGAGCACATTCTACCGGAAAGCAAAGGAACACAGGGACGCCATCGAAAGAAATTGAAGTAAATCGAAGTGAATAAAGAAACGAGCCGTATTCCGAAGTGAAGGAATACGGCTCGTTTTAGATTGTCCTTTAACTAGCCCTACCCTTTGGGGAGGGGGACCGCTGTAAGCGGTGGGTGATGTTTCGCCTATTTGTAATACATTCCCCATTCTCAAAAGGTGTACCTTTTGAGAATCCACAAAACTTATTTATTTATAACATAA
>CAMVIO010000209.1 GCA_947167555.1 uncultured Selenomonadales bacterium | reverse complement strand
CCACAAGAGCCAGGGCAGCGAATATCCGATTGTCATCTTGCCCGTCGTCCTCGGTCATCGTGCGATGCTCCAGCGGAATCTTCTTTACACCGCCGTCACACGTGCGAAGGAACGCGTGATTCTCTTGGGGAGCAGCCGCGCGCTACGCATCGCTGTGGACAACGACAAGACGCGCAGGCGTTTCACATTGCTGGCCGCACGGCTCGCGGGTGCTTTGGAATGATAGAAGTGGGAAATGTTTCTTTCATTAAGCATATAGGCGATTTATTGTTCGATTTTCTTTTTCCGCCCCGCTGTCCTGCTTGCGGCGCTTATGTGGAGAGACGGGGCGGATGGTGTCCTGCGTGCCTTTCGGCTGCGCTGCGTGTGCGGCGGCTCCCGCTGGCTGCCGAGCATACGGACGTGCTTTCCGGGGCGTGGGCCTTCGGGCTTTATCACGGCGTACTTCGGGAGCTGCTGCTACCGCTGAAATTCAAGAAGCGGCGCGACGGGCTTTCCGCCATTCATTCTTTCTTATCGGCGGCGGACGAGGTTTTGCCCCGCGCCGGATGGATGCCGGGGATCGTCGTTCCCGTGCCGCTTTTCGCGGAGAAAGAAAAAGAGCGCGGCGGCAACCAGACCGAAATGATCTTTCGAGAATGGCTGACGGCGCAGGGCTGGACATGGCGGAACGCTCTCGTCCGTACGCGGGCGACCGCGCCGCAATACGGCCTGTCCGCGACCCAGCGCGTCGAAAATATCAAAGGGGCTTTTTCTCTCACGGATGATTCTTATAAGGAAGAAGTCGCTGGAAAATCCGTTCTGCTCGTCGACGATATTTTCACGACGGGAGCGACCATCGCCGAGTGCGCGCGAGTGCTTCGAAAAGCGGGCGCGGCGGAGGTTGTCGCCTGGACGTTGGCAAGCGATCGGCAGTAAAATAAAATCGAAAAAATGTTACAGGCTACGCCTGCATAAGACCCGCTAAAAAGCTGACGCTTTCAAGCGTTTCTTATCACGTGAAACAAATAATTAAAAACGAAAAAATGTTTCACGTGAAACAAACGAACAAAACATGAAAAGACTTTCAGAATATGTTCGATTGTTTCACGTGAAACAAAACAAAAACACAAGACTTGCCGATAGGAAGATTTTGGTATACAATATAGACGAAATAAATAACTTTGGCACCAATACATAGGAGTGAGACAAACATGGCAGGAAAATTGAAGAACTGTCCCGAATGCGGGAAACTTTTTATGGATATGGGCGCGCGGATTTGTCGCGACTGCATGGAAAAGGAAGAGGAACTGATGGTGAAGATCTCCTCGTTCGTGCGCGACCATCCGCATTCGACCATCAAGGATATCGTCGAGGGCGTCGAGGGCGTCAAGGAGCGTCTCGTCCGCCGTATGATCAAGGAAGGACGTTTCGTGCAGGACGGCATCGACATTTCGTATCCCTGCGAAAAGTGCGGCAAGATGATCCATCACGGCCGCTTCTGCGATAAGTGCGACGCGGAGCTGAAAAAAGACGTCATGAAGGCGCAGAAAAAAGCCGTGGAGCGCGCGGTGCAGGCCGTCAAAGAAAAACGCCCGATGGGCACCGGGTTCCGCTCGAAGGATATGGGCCTCGAAAAGAAATAAAGACGAAGGAGAGTCGGAAAATTTTTCCGGCTCTTTTTTTGTCGCTGTTTTCTTTTTAAAGAAATCTTAATCTTGGTATCTATCGAGAGAAAAACGGAGGAAAACGGAGAAAGATAAAAATAAATTGTTCTAAATCGATGGAAACGAGGGTTAAGAATCCCCCGGTTTATTTCGATTTATGGGCAGAAAAAAGGAAAAGGAAAAGAAATAGACCTCTATTTCCGGACCGTTCCGAAAAAACAAGGACAGGAATCTCATGGAGCACGGACGCGCCAAGCAGAGGATGGTGAACCCTAATGATTATCAGCAATTACATCCAAGCTGCCACCGGGCTTTTTGCCAATCGGAAGCAGACCGCGTCCGTCAAGAACGTGAAGAAAGCGGAAGAACCGAAAGCGTCGGAATTCGTAATGTCCAGCGAAGCGAAGAGCTTCAGCCAGACGCTTGCCCAGCTTCGCGGCGGAGCGGAAAGCGCCCGTACGGATCGAGTGGAGGCGCTCCGTCAGCAGATCGCGAACGGAACGTACCGTGTGGACTCGAAGACGTTGGCGGCGGATATGCTCGCCATGCGTTATTGAGGCGGCGTTATGTGGCAGAATCTCATCCAGGCCCTGAAAGAATTATCCGACGCGTATGCGGCGCTTCTCAGCATCTCGGGAAAAAAGAGAGCAGCGCTTGTCGCCGTTAACCTCAAAGGGCTGGAGCCCATCGTTGAGGAAGAAAAGCAGCAGCTTGAGCGCATCCGCGTGGCCGAAAAACGCCGGCAGGATGCGCTTTTGGCGTTATCCAAGGAAATCCCGGCGAGCCATGCCGCCGCCACGATGGCGGATGTGGAGGCGGCGTGCCCGGCAGAGTTTCGGGCCTCGCTGCATGAGATCCATGAGCGCCTGAACGAGCGGGTCGGCAAAGCGCAGGAGGCGAGCGACGCCAACGAATTCCTGATCCGCCATGCGCTCGGCGCTGTCGAATACCATTTGAACCGCCTGTCGAATTCCTCCATCGACCCGACTTATGGGCAAAAGGGGAATGAGAGCGTCACGCGGGAAAAGAAGTTCGACTTTAAGGCATGAGGGCGCCGGATATGGAAAATGGAAGCAATACGACGCTGGAACGGATCGAGTCTCTGTTGAAAGCGGAGCTTTCGCTGACGCTTCGCCTTTACGAGCAGTCGAAGGCGCAGAAACAGGCGCTGAAGGAAAACCTGAACGGCAAAGCGGTATCGGAAGCGACGAAAGCCATCGAAAAAACGCTCCGCGAAATGGAAGCCCACGAAAAAAACAAGGCGGCGCTTCTGGCGGAGATGCAGGCGGACGATATCGAGGCCGTCGTGGGACGGATGCCGTACTCGAAAGAGAAGACACGGGTACGGCAGCAGATGAAGCGTCTCAGGGACCTGCTCGAAAGAATGCGCGGCGTCGTGGAGTCGAGCCGCAGCCTTTTGAAGAAAGATATGGAATATCTGACGTTCAGCCTGAACGTCATGACGGAGGCTTCGGCTGCGCCGGGCTATGGCATGCCCGACGCACCGGAGCAGGCGACACAAGGGCGGAAGCTGTTCGATCAGAGTATATGATAATAGTACGGACACGATAAACCACAGCAAGGAGCACAAGGAAAGGAACGAAACATCATGGCATTGCGTTCTACCTTTGCGGGACTGAATACCATGTATCGCGGCGTCACTACGAACCGGCTCTCATTGGAGACCACCGGCCACAATATGACGAATTCCAACGTGGACGGCTACTCGCGCCAGAGCGTGAACCAGGCCGCGGTCATGCCCGATACGATTTACGCCAACGGCATACGGCAGTTCGTGGGTTCGGGCGTCGACTCGCTGTCGATCACCCGCGCCCGCGACGTTTACGCGGATAAGCAGTATTGGCGCGAATATGCCGACCAGGAATACGCGAAAACGCGGCAGACGAACTATCAAAAGCTCGAAGCGATTTTCAACGACTCCGACGAAACGGGGCTGCAAAACGCGCTTTTGCAGTTTTACCAGTCTTGGGTCGACATGTCGAAGGAAGCCAGCAACACCAGCGAGCGCACCGCCGTCATCGAGCAGGCGGGCATCCTGATTGACCGCGTGAAGGCTTCCGGCAAGCAGCTCCAGCAGCAGATCACGTCGGAATATGACGATATCAAGATCAACGTCGAGAAGGTCAACAGCATCACCGACCAGATCGTGCAGCTCAACAAGGCCATCATGGCGGCGGAATCGGCGGGCGGCATGGCCAACGACCTGCGGGACGAGCGGGACAATCTCGCGGATCAGCTTTCCGGCTTCATGAGCATCTCCGTTTCCGAGAACGCGGCCAACTCCATGTACACCATCGTTTCCAACGGCGCTTCCATCGTCAACGGCATCACGAAGCTGGACCTGACGGTGGGTCCGGTCTATGACGACGGACGGCAGCCGGGCATCCCGAACCCGAAGTACGGTATCACCGATTACAATATCGAGATTGGCGACACAGGCGTTATCTTCGACCCGCTGAGCGGGACGCTGAAGGCCGAGGTGGACGCGATCCAAGAGGACAAGGAATATATCGACGACATCGCGCGCATGGCGGCGTTCCTCTTGACCGAGTTCAACGCCCAGCACAAGGC
>CAMVIO010000208.1 GCA_947167555.1 uncultured Selenomonadales bacterium | reverse complement strand
CAAGGCTTGGTACATCTCCAGCAATCTCGCCACGCATTCCGCTTCGCTGATCTTCAAGTCGAAGCCATACGCCGCCATGACGGCGCGGTCGTTGGCTTGGTGCGCCTTGCGAAGCTCCGGCGGCATGGTGGTCTCGTCGTAGAGGTCGGCAAGGCTCGCGTCGGGGAATTTCGCGCGGGCGTCAAGAATGGCTTGGGCGGTTTGCTCGATGGTTTGTTTTTGGGCGTCGGTTGGCGTGGGCCAAGGGAAATTGTTGTAAACGATGTCCTTGGAATAGCGGTAATCGCTCTTGATACGTCCGCAAATTGTCCGAACCCATGCCATGTGGACATTTGATGTCAGCACGCCGAAGTGGTAGAGCGATATATCGGGAATCATAAAATTGGAGTCTCCACAAATGTAATCGCTGCTCATGTACCCCAACGGAATATAGCGGCGATTTTCTGACGAATGGCGCGGCACGATCAAATAATTCCCGGACGGTTGGCGAATCTCGCCAAACAGTGTTGGCGTGTCCGCCTTTTTCTTTGTCATGGGGCGTGTGCTTGCCAATCTAAGTTCGCGTACTTTTTTGATTGCGTCCACGACAGGCGGCACTTTTCGTATGTTTTGCGCTGAAACGTCTTTCAGCCAGAGACACCAGCGGCTTGTGCCATTGATAAATTCCTTTGCACCAACGAATGGCTTGAACATTTCCTTCGCCAATGGGTATTGGGCGCATATTGTTTCTTTTTCTTCCGTCGTATATTGGGAAAGCAAGCCGTCATCGTTAGGCATATTACCGAAAACAATTTCTGGCACATTGCAAAGCGGCGCTTTCCGGCTTTCAATGAAAACGTTAGGAGCGTCAACCAAATAGGCGTTGATTTCCTTTGCCTCGTGGCGTTGCCCACCCGAATAAAGGATTTTGGGCTTTTCATTCGGCGCGATGCTAAATCCGATAATCACACAATGCACCGCCGCCTTTTTCTGCCCGTGTGCCTTTCTTTTGGGCGACGTGTCCGTGTCGAGTTCCGATTTTTGATCCCATCGGAATGTGCGGTGCGCGAAGTCGATATGCACGCCGTTCTCGAAAAGCGGCTTCCAAAGCGTCGCCACAGCATCCCCCTGCGTGATGGAGTTCGTAGAGACAAGCGCGGCACGAATAGCCTTCCCCTTGAGGGGAAGGTGGCAGCCCGCAGGGCTGACGGATGAGGTGTTATCACGCAACGGTGAGGACAAGCGCGACGCAGGAGCCACCTCATCCACCGCTAACGCGGTTCCCCTTCCCCTCAAGGGGAAGGCAAGGAAGTCCGCAGCCTTTTTGTACCAACACGCCACATAATCAAGATTGCCGTTGTTTTTCCATCCGTCAAATATTTTGTTCACGTCCGCCTTTTGCTCCGCGCCCATGAGCCGCGCCCCCACGAACGGCGGATTCCCCATAATATAATCCACCTTGTCCCGCGCCACCACTTCATTCCAGTCCAGCCGCAGCGCGTTCCCCTCCACGATATTCGCGTAGCTTTTCAGCGGCAGGAAGTCGAGATTCATGTGTACGATACTTTCCGTCTCCTGCATCATCTGCGCCTCGGCAATCCAAAGCGCGGTCTTCGCCACCGTCACGGCGAAGTCGTTGATCTCGATGCCGTAGAACTGCCCGATGGAGACCTGTATCGGGTTGTCCAGTTCCCCCAGCACGATTTCGACGCCTAGCTGTTCCTTCAGCGCCTCGTTTTCGAGGCGGCGCAGGGAAATGTAAGTTTCGGTGAGGAAATTTCCGCTTCCTGACGCCGGATCGAGAAATGTCAAAGATGCGAGTTTTCTTTGAAAATCTTTCAGCTTCTGCTTTCGCGTTTTCGGCTGTTTCGTTTCCTTGATTTCTTCCAGTTCCTTTTTCAAATCGTCAAGGAACAACGGATCAATAACGCGGTGGATGTTCTCGATGCTCGTGTAGTGCATCCCTCCGGCGCGGCGGGTCTCCGGGTTCAGCGTGCTCTCGAAGACCGCGCCGAAAATCGTCGGGCTGATGCCGCTCCAGTCGAAATCCTCGCTGGCGTGCTGCAAAAGAAGGTTCAAAATTTCGTCGGTGAAATTCGGGATCTCGATTTTCTCGTCCTCGAACAATCCGCCGTTGACGTAGGGAAATTCTTTCAAGTTGTCGTTGATATACGGGTCACGTTTTTCTTCGGGCGTGGCAAGGATTTCAAAAAGGTCGATCAAGCCGCGCCGGACGTTTTGCGGCTGAAACGATTGCAGAAAATCGCGGAACATATTGCGACGCCCGAAAATCCCCGCGTCCTCGGCGTAGAGGCAAAAGACGAGCCGCACGCAGAGCTTGTTCAGGCTTTTCAGGGATTCCGCGTTCGTCGGGTCTTTGTACTGCGAGAGGAGCGCGTCGTAGAGCTTGCCGACGATTTCCCCTGCCGCCAGCGAAATTTCCATTTCCTTTTTCGCGTCCCGGCTTCGGACGTTTACAAGGAATTGGAGGCGGTAATATTCTTTTTCCAAATTTTCCAGCAAAATAATTTCCGGCTCCGCCTGCGGGTTTTCCATGTCGTAGACGCGGAACTCGGCGAAGTTCGAGGCGACAATCCAGCGCGGGCGTTTCGAGTAGGGAAGCTCGGCGGCGTAGCGTTTCGCCTGCTGGTAGGGCGTCAGCGTCGTGCCGTCGCTCTGCTTGATGGGCTTCGACAGGTCTTTGCCGATAGACTTCTGCTCGATCATGACGTGGGTTTCGGGAATCGTTGCGTCGATAAAACTTTTGTGGGACAAATCCACTTGTTCCTCGAAGAAGATGAAGTGCGTCGGATTTTCCACGCCGTAAACGTCGTGCAAAAGTTCCAGCCAGAAAGAATGCGTCTCACCCTTCTCGTACCCGCGCCCTTTCCAAGTTTCGGCAAATTTTTTCGCCGCCGCTTTCTTCTCCGATTCTTTCACGTCGATTCCCCTCCTAGCCTAATTTTATGCACTTTGCCGCAAGAAGTCAACGCGAGGAAAATTTTCTCGAAAAAGCAAAAAAATGTTTCACGTGAAACAATAGAACAAAACCTGAAAGCTCTTTTCAGATTATGTTCGTTTGTTTCACGTGAAACATTCCGGAAAAAATTTCAGATTATGTTCATTCTTCTTTGCCTTCGCGCCGCGAATCCATCAATTCAGCTTCCCACCGCATAGACGATGCACCTTCGTTTTGTACGTGAAGTTGAATTACACCAACGCGGCGTATTTTTCTTGCTCAGCAACAGGAATCTTCAGTGCGTCCATTGCTTGCTTCGCAGTCCATTTCATCGTTTCCATCAAGGAACGAATATCCTCAACTTGCTTGCTTTCCGCTCCTTCTCGTTTGCCTTCCCGCCGTTGCTGTTTCAGTTCCATCATCAGTGTCATGTACTCCACCCTCGTTTCTTTATGCTGTTTTACCTTATCGACTTCCGTTGCTATGTCCTCGGTGAATTTGCCCTCGGCGGCTTTGCCGTCAACGTAGGCAAGGAATTTCCCGATGTCTCCGTCCACTTCGCCGACCGTGCCTTTGGCGTTGAGGAAGATTTTCGTCGTCTCGTCGCCAAGCTCCAAGCCGTCCTCTTCGTGGCAGCGGTTCGTGAATGTGTAAATCTTGCGCCCTGTCGCAAAAGGGTCAAACGTGCAGATGAAAATCACATAGGAAGGTTTGAGGTCTGTATAATCCTCGCCTTTTCCAAGGACGTCGAGGTCAATCATGGATTGATAATAACGCGTCCGTTTTGGCAGCCAGCCTTCCACGCCGTCCAATGTCTGCATTTCGATGTCGAAGATGACGCCGCTGTCGGTTTCCACATAGAGGTCAAGGCGTATGCTCTTTTGCGTTGCGCTGACGGCGATGCTCTTTTCCGCCGCCGGATAGGAAATGCTTTTTATCCGAATGTGCAGCAGCTTTTCGATGAGCCGCTTGCAGAGCCTTTGATTTTGCATGACCTTCTGAAACAGGAAATTATCGCAGATGGTGAGTTCTTCCCATTCCTTAATACGTCCCACGGCGCAGCACTCCTTTTCTTTTTTATTTTACAACGGCGAGACGGGGATTGGCAAGAGGAATCATTTCCGAATGTTTCAGGCGAAACAAATTGTGCAAAAACTTTCAGGTTTTGTTCTATTGTTTCACGTGAAACATTCGATCATAGAAAAATTGATTGGCAAATTTCCCGCTCGCAAAAAATTCCTGCGTCTTCTTGCAGGAAAATCAAATTATGCGAAGAATTATAACAATAAATATATACCAGACGCGC
>CAMVIO010000207.1 GCA_947167555.1 uncultured Selenomonadales bacterium | reverse complement strand
GACGGGGGTGGAGTGAGGGAATGAGTATGACAGTAGAGTTTTTCCAAATAAATATTTATGTAGTTTTTATGATAAAAATATATAGATTTTCTTGTCCTGAAAGGCTAAACGTGGTAAAATAAACAATAAAAACGAGAAATGTGAAAACTTGTGCAAGGAAACATTATTATGCAGGGGAATAGATTGTACTTTATTTCCGGTAAACGGTAGCAGACTTTTGACCGACGTTGTTCCGTGGATCGCTGAAAGATGTGATGATTATGCGTGTTGTGTGGATAAAAAACAACAAACGGGGCATTTCCGGTATGAAACTTTTTACGCCCGACGGTGTCAAATATTTTTGACACCGTCGGGCGTTTTTGTCCAATATGTTTGACGCATTTGCGCAAATAGGAAGAGAGGCGGGGTTCCGTATGAATGATCTATCGCTCAGATTAACGGCTTTGCGTAAGGAACATAAGCTGACGAAAAAAGCGATGGCGGAAGCATTGGGACTTTCCCGCCAGACGGTCTCGAACTGGGAGAAGGGTGATATTGAGCCGAATATTGGCGTTCTCGCAAAAATAGCTTCGTATTTTGGCGTCAGCACCGATTATCTTTTGGGACATGAGACGTATACCACGCATTACGAGGAAAAGTACAGACAAGAAGACTTTTATTGGGGGAAAAAGATCAATACTCTCGCTTACGAGATGCTGAAGCTCATGCCGCCGACGCGACCGCTCCGTCTTTTGGACGTGGGCTGTGGAGAAGGACAGGCTGCCGTGTTCTTCGCGAGAAACGGGTACCATGTCACTGCTTTCGACATTGCGGTGAGCGGTCTTGAAAAAGGGCGAAGGCTTGCGCAGGCTGCGGGCGTCCATATCAATTTTTATCAGGCGGATCTTTTACGTCATGAGCCGGAAGGGATGTTCGATGTGATTTATTCCACCGACGTGCTGGAATACGTTCCGGCGGAGCATCGCAGGAACGTCTTGTGTCAGTGGCAGGAGCATACCTCTGTGGGCGGGTTGAATGTTCTCGACGTCTTCGTGGAAAAGAGTTTTATCGCGACTGCGCCGGACTGGGAGCATGGCAAGGAATTTTTTTGGAATACCGGCGAGCTTTTTTCTTATTATGCAAACAAATGGCAGATTGAACTGATCCGGGAGCCGATTTTCGATTGTGACAGCGCTGGAATCCCGCATAAGCATTGCATGGATATGATGATTGCCCGTAGGATGGCATAGGGAGGAGAACAAGATGGCAAACGAATTGATGGATAAACTCATGAGCGACATGGAGCTTGATAATGTGGTTGGAGGTGCGGGCTACGCGTACTTCATGAAACGTAAGGACGGGAAATATGACATCGTCAGCGCCACCGATAAGCTAACGCCAGCGCAGGGCAAAGGAATATTGGCGGGGAAGCCGCCGGCGAGCTTAGGGATTGTAAAAAGCATCAAAACCCACTTTCATGTCGGCATACAAGCGGACAAGCTGGACGCAGTCAAGCAAAAACTCAATAAGATATATAATGGCTGCACTTTCCAGGATATTTAATCGAAAGGCTAATAATCAAAGAGGTTCCCAAAGCCCGGGTGAAGAAGCAACGCCAAGCCGGGCTTTTAGGAATTTCGAAGAATGGAAATGTAAATACGAACTTTTAGGCAGGAACAAATTTCCAGCATTAACAGCTAATATTGCAGCAGGGCGTTAGATGTTCAGTCCTGCATCAAATAATGCGCAAGGGTGATGTTATTGAAAAGCAACACATTCCGGGTATCCGGCCTAAATTTCAGTGAGGCTGTGGCGTGGCTGGACGCGGAACTGGCAAAGACGAAAGCGACGAAAGAAGAGCAAAGAACGGCGCAACTTCTTTTCGAAGAATGTTTTTCGCGGATGGAAGCGGCTTTTTCCCCGGCCGAAGATTTTTCCGCACTGCTCGTTGTGCGGCAGCGGTGGGGAGATATATCCTTCCGCCTGTCGGCAAAGGGGGAAGCGTACAACCCGCTGTCAGGAACTAATGAGATATTGGAAGACGGCGGGGTAGATTCATACGGCCTTGCAATTCTGCTGTCGTATAAGAACAGGCTTGGCTATAGCCGCAAAAACGGGGAGAACGTCATCTCCGTCAAGGTGCATGAGGCCGACGGCAAGCAAACGGGAAAGGTTATCGCGGCTCTTGTATTGGGGATTGCCGCCGGGCTTCTGATGAAGGCTTTTCTCGGAGAGGCACCGCTTCGATGGATCGATCACATGATCTTGGATTCAGTGCAGGAGATGTTCATGAACGCCCTTTTGATGATGGTGGCGCCGATGGTGTTCTTCGCGGTGCTGTCAGGCATCACTGGAATTTCAGATGCGGCGGACGTGGGGCGCCTCGGTGGAAAACTCGTTGCCGTTTCTCTTGCGAAGCTCCTTGTCACTGCCCTCATTGGCATAACGGCTGGTGTCTTGTTGTTTCCCGACGCTTCGCCTGAGCTTCTTGCGACAATTCCGGAAGGGGGCACGGCGGTGGAATTTTCCTTGCGGGACATGATTGTCGGCATTATTCCCAACAGCCTCCTGAAGCCTTTTATGGGCGGAAGTATCCTCCAAGTACTTTTTCTTGCCTGCTTTGTCGGGGTGATGATTAACCGGGCGGGCGATCGGGCCATGCCGATCAAGGAGGCTATCGAGTTCCTGAATCGCCTGTGCATGGATATGATTGATGTCGTCGTGCAGTTCATTCCGCTGCTCGTTTTTGCGTCGATGGCACATTTGATGTTGTCCACCGGGCTGGATGCGCTCCTTCCGTTGGGAAAAGTTCTGATCGGCGATGTCATCGGGCTCGGGCTTGTGTTTCTTATTTGCGCGGCTTTCGTTGCGGCGTTCGGCGGGAAGCCTCCTATACCTTTTCTGAAGAAGCTCGCGGGATTCGCTCCCGTTCCTTTTGCGTTGAACAGCTCCAATGCCTGCCTGCCGCAGACTATTTCCTTTTGCGCGGAAAAGTTCGGTGTCGATCGAAAGCTTTCCATGTTCGCGCTGCCCGTGGGCATCCAGTTCAACATGAACAGCACGGGATTTCATATCGCCATCGTCACGGTGTTGATGGCTCGGACCTGCGGCATTGCGTTGGACGCGGATACTATGCTCTCAATGTTCGTCGCACTGTTCATCGTTTCCTTTACGTTGCCGGGATGTCCCGGGGCGGTACTCATCGGTCTTTCCACGGTCTTCGCTGCCGTCGGCGTCCCGATGGGAGCGGTGATGCTCTTTCTGTGTATTGATCCGATCGTGAGCATGATCAACACGGTCGGCAACGTGACCTCCAATATCACAAGCACTCTCCTTATCGCGCATACGACGGAAAATGGAGGTGCGCCACAGGCGCGGCAGTAATAATTTTGCATTATTTTAAAATCTGTCAAAATTTTTCAGTTCACGCATAGATAGGTATGAAGGAAAAAAGAGAAAACAACGTCAACATTACAAGAGTGGAAACGAAAATGGCAAACGAACTGACGTCATCAGAGAAGGATGAAAACATCAAGATAATCGCTGGCAAAGAAATCATGAAGGAAATGCTCAAAACGACAAAACGACTAAAGGAGAGACAATGATGAAGATGCATGGAAAGCAAAAAATCAACGGAAAAGCGAAGAGGCGCCTTGCGGCGATGATACTGGCGGGGCTGGCGGCGGCGCCGTCCTTCGCCTATGCGGCGGAATCGGACTGGCAGACGGTTGAATATTTTTCGTCCCGGGGGCTGGATATCGTCAACGCGGCGCAGGCATACGATCTTGGCTTCACGGGCAAGGGCGTCCGCTTCGGCGTGTGCGATCAGCCGACCAATTTCAACCACCCGGATTTTTCGGGCAAAAGCGACTCATCCATGCTGAATGAGGCGAAGTATAGTGAGGTTCTTGGTAAGCCGCCGTTCTATTCGTTAGAGGACTTCGGCTGGGCGAGTGTCACCCACGGGACGCATGTGTCCGGCATTGCCGCCGCCGACAGGAACGGCGTCGGGATGCATGGCGTCGCATTTGATGCGGATGTGCTGGGGACGGTGTACGGCGATAATATCGACGCATACGGCGCTTTCCGCGTGAGCCCGGGTTATTCCACCTTTGAGCCCTATCTTTCATTGAAAGATGTGAAGGTCATCAACAATTCATGGTCAACCTCAACCATCCAATTATATGTGAATGATTCCAACACTCTTGCGGAGTATCGCGAAAAGGTGACAAACCGGGCGGGAATCATCATGGACTCCGTTTTCAAGGCGACGG
>CAMVIO010000206.1 GCA_947167555.1 uncultured Selenomonadales bacterium | reverse complement strand
AAACCGGAAGCGGAAACGAAGCCGACGAAACCGACAGAACCGGAAAAGCCGCAAACTTCAAAGCCCGGGGCGGATAAACCGACGAATGCAAAAACAGAAAAGCCCTCCCGCTAAAGGGAAGGCTGACAATCATTGGAGGAATTTTGATGGGCCTTACGCTTTTATCCCCGTTTGCCGGAACCATCCATCCGATCGAGGAAGCGCCTGATCCGGTATTCTCGATGAAAATGCTCGGCGACGGATTTTTCGTGACGCCATCGTCGGGCGACGTGGTTTCTCCGGTGAATGGCGAAATCACTTATGTCGCGCCGACGAAGCACGGGATACGCATTAACGCCGCAGACGGCACGAAAATGACGCTCCATATCGGCACGGAGTCGGGCGAGCTCAAAGGCGAAGGCTTTACCGTGTTCGTCGCGGAGGGCGCGAAAGTAAAACAGGGCGACAAGCTGATGACCTTCTCGCCGGAGCTCTTGCGCCAAAATCCGAAAACGACGGACGCCTGTATCGTTTTGGTTGAGGAACTGCCGGAGGGAGAAGAAGTGCGGCTGACGACCAGCGGCGAGGTCGCGCCGCTCGCGGCAGTCGCGGAGATTGTTTAATACAAATCCTCTCTTCTATCATGGAACACGTCGATCGTGCGCTTGATCTCGTCTCTCACGGAAAAATCGAGCTCAGCGGTCAGGATTGACTCCTGTTCGTCGGCTTCGGCGAGGCGCACGCCCCACGGGTCGATGATGGCGGATCGTCCGCCCAGCGGCATTCCGTTGGCGAAAGCGCCGCTGCCGTTGACCGCGACGAAAAAGATCTGGTTCTCGATGGCACGAGCCTGTGCAAGCGTTGCCCAATGCTCGATACGGGCAGTCGGCCAGGCGGCGGGCAGGAAAATCAGCGCCGCGTCCTCCAGCGCGTAACGACGGAAAAGCTCCGGGAAGCGCAGGTCGTAGCAGACGGCTACAGCGCACTGCACGCCGTCAAGAGAAAAGACGGCGCGATGGTCGCCCTTGCGGAAAAATTTCTCTTCCTTCGCCGGAGAGAAAAGGTGCGTCTTGTCGTAATCGGCGACAAGGGCGCCGTCCCGATCAAAAACATAGCAGCGGTTCGCGATATAGTCGCCAACCTTCACAGCGACGGAGCCGCCGACGATATGGACACGGTGTTTTTTCGCCAGCGACGAAAACAGTTCTTGCGCTTGCGCGCCGTCCTCATCCACATAATTTTCCAGCGGACGCGGAAAAAATCCGATGTCCCAAAGCTCCGGCAACACGACGACGTCGGGCGCGTCTTTCATCGCGGCGTCAAGCATCCGCCGGAGCGTCGCCATATTTTCTTCCCGCGCGCCGATGGCGACGGGCATTTGCAAAACAGAAACTTTCATTTTAATTCACCTCGATCGTAACAAGAATACCATAAAGACGCTGCGAAAGGAAGATACGATGGAACGAACAGAATACCATATCGGCGACATCGTCCGCATGAAAAAAAAGCACCCTTGCGGCAGCGACCTTTGGAAAATCACGCGTATGGGAATGGATTTCGGTATGAAGTGCGAGGGCTGCGGCCACGCCGTGATGATTCCCCGCGTGAAATTTGAGCGCATGGCCCGCGCCATCGTGGAAACGGCGAGGACGGAAGACGATGAATAATGCCGCTTTGATTGGGCCGTCAATGACGGCCTTTTTTGCGTCGCTTTCCCGGCGCGCTTTTCTTTCGCTGAGCTTGCGGGCGACAGTGGGCAGCGTGCTGGCGTCTGTTCTCGCGCCGCTGCGCAGCGCTTTTGCGGGAAGCAAGCCAAGCCCGAAGTTTTTCCGACGGATCGTAACGAAGGACAACCGCACCTCGGCATTGATCGAGTGGCAAACAGACGCGGCTCTTTCCGACCCGCGATTCTTTTGGCGCGAGGCTGGCAGCAAATCGGAAAAAACTGCCGATGTGGACGTAACTTATTTCGCGATAGACGATCATCCCGTGTTCGTCTATCGGGCGGAGCTTTCCAAGCTGGCGGCAGGCAAACGCATAGAGTGCCGTGTGGAAGCGGCGGGCCGGACGGCGGGCACGTTCTCGTTTCGCACGGATGACGGCGGCGCAGTACAGGCATTGATTTTTCCCGATTCCCAGTGCGAGGGAGACTATGATACATGGGCGCGGGTCTCCGACGAAGCGGCAACACGCTGTCCGAACGCCGCCCTTTGGGTGAATATGGGCGATCTCGTGGACAACGGCGCGAGCTTTTCCCACTGGAACGGCTGGCAGTCCACGACAGACGCGTCGCTGGGCGGACGAGCTTTCGCGCCGGTCATGGGGAATCACGAATGCTATTCTTTGGAATGGGAATGCTGCCGCCCCGACGCGTTCCTCTCCCTGTTCGCGACGCCGGACAACGAAAGCGCGAAATATCAGCGGTATTATTATTCCTTCGATTACGGCCCCGTACATTTCATCGTACTGAACACGCAGTGGGAAGAACTTGCCGCACTGGCACCGGGGCTGTTCGAAGAACAGGCAGCTTGGCTGGCCCGGGATATGAAGTCGACGAAGGCACGTTGGCGCGTCGCGCTTTTGCACCGAGATCTGATCGATTACGACGAAGAGCCGATGATAAGGGACCCGTTTGTCGAGACGCTTGTTCCCGTTTTAGAGTCAAACGGCGTAGACGCGGTGCTGACCGCTCACGCCCACGCGTATCGGAGGCGGCGGCTATCCGCATGGAAACCTGCGAAAGACGGCGTGCCGTACATCTTGACGGGTAACGCGGGAAACTGCTTTTACGACGTGGAAAAAAACGAAATCGACGAAATCGCGTTCCCGGATAACTTCCTGAACTACCTGACGATGGAAGCGGACGAAACGAAGCTGACCTTCCGCTGCTTTTTGCCCAACGGAATCTTAAAAGATTTTGTGACGCTGAGAAAACTGCCGGAATAAACTCAGCATTTTATTTGCAAGAAACGGAGCACGACCATGAAAGACGAACTTTTCCGTACCGTATCTCGACGCAGGTTTCTCGCAATGATGGGGGGCGCGGCAATTTCCCTCGCCGCAGGATGCGCTTCTTCGTCAAAGGCCGTCGAGCCGATCCAAAAAGTGGCCCGCGCGCTTTCGGGAAAACTGGACGCGCGATTTTTGCGGCAGATTGTCACCGCCGACAGCTGCACGTCCCGGACAATCATGTGGCAGTCCGACGCGCCGCAGGAAAAGGCCGAGGTCGTCTTGCGCGTCACGGGACAGGAAAATGAAACGGGGCCCGCACCCGCCCGGAGCGAACATTACACCGACGACGGCCAGAACGTCTATCTGCACAGCGCGCGCATCGAGTCCCTTGCCCCCGGCACGGCTTATGAATATCGCGTGGTTTGCGGGGACGAGGGCACGGACTGGATGCCGCTCCGCACCGACGACGGCGGCACATTCAAGGCGCTGATCTTCCCCGACTCCCAGTCCAGCGATTACACCGACTGGAAGAATCTCGCGCAGGACGCATACAGGCGCAACCCTGACGCCGCGTTTTTCACGAACCTCGGCGACCTGGTGGACAACGGCGAGGAACACAGCCAGTGGGACGCATGGTTCGACGCGGTGGAGAGCATGACGGAGCGGATTCCTTTCGCGCCGGTCATGGGCAATCACGAGACCTACGACAAGCAATGGGAAGTTCGCCTGCCGCTGGCATATCTCGCCGAGTTCGACGTACCGGAAAACGGCAGCCAATATTTTTCCCGCTATTATTATTCCTTCGACTTCGGTGACGTTCATTTCATCGTGCTGAACACCCAATGGGATGAAACGGAAGAATTTCATCCGGGACTATTGGAAGAACAGCTTGAATGGTTGCCGAAGGACGCCGCCGCCAGCAGCAAGAAATGGAAAGTTGTATTGCTGCACAAGGACGTATTACAGTACAGGATTGGAAGACGTCCGGAGCGCAAGGAAGGCTTCAGCAAATTCGGCGAGGCGTTCATGCCGCTGTTCGACGAGCTTGGAATCGACGTCGTGCTGTCCGCCCATCTCCACACCTACCGCAACCGCGGCCATATCAAAGCTTTTCAGCGTGACCCGTCCGGGCCGCTCTATATCCTGACCGGAGTAGCCGGAAACGTCCGCTACCCTGGTCTCTGGATTGACCACGCGCTGGACGAGAAAATCGCCCCCCAACCGGAAACGGACAACTATCTGACGCTGGAAGCGTCAAAAAACGCGTTGCGCTTCCGCTGCTTTTTGCCCGACGGCACGGAAATCGACGATGTGACGGTGAAAAAATGA
>CAMVIO010000205.1 GCA_947167555.1 uncultured Selenomonadales bacterium | reverse complement strand
GCTGGACGTCGTGACCGGAGAATTTGTCTATGTGAACGCGGGTCACAATCCGCCGCTGGTTCGACGGAACGGTGATATTTCCTTTTTGCCGATGGCGAAAAGCCCAATGCTTGGTGTAATGAAAGGCATGGCGTTTCCGGCAGAGCGGCTGACGCTCAATCCCGGCGATATGCTTTTCCTATACACCGACGGTGTGACCGAAGCCATGAACGAAAAGAGAGAGCTTTTCTCCGAGGAACGCTTGTATGAAACGCTTTCATCACAGCCGAAGGAAATGACGTCGAGCGAAATTCTCGCGGCGGTGAAGCACGCGGTTGAAGTTCATACGGACAACGCCGATCCATCCGATGATGTCACGATGCTCGGATTGGTGTATAATGGATAGAAAGAACATGCTGTAAAAATGAGTCGGTGAATTTAAGGATTACGCGTTTGCGTTTCTGTTAGAAGATTGGACAAAAATGGGAGGAATTTACGATAAACGGGAAGTCGGGAAAGACTAAGGGGCTCGTTGTGCTATTGGGCTGGTTTGCCTTGATGTATGTCGTGAACGCATGGATGCCGCTATATCGGGACGATTATTGGGCGGGGCTCGTTTGGAAGACCGGCGATCATTTAGAGTCCATGGGGGATGTGTTTCTTTCTTTGGAGCGCTATTACATGTTGCATGGCGGTCGATTGGTCAGTTTTTTTATCCAGTTCGTGTTCATGCTTGCTGGGAAATTCTGGTTTAATATCGCAAATGCTTTTGTGTTCTCGGCGATGTGCGCAGTGATGGTGATGCACGTTCGGAGAAAAGCCGCTTGCCTTGATGAACCGGGAATGCTTGTCTTGGCTGGAACTTTTATGTGGCTTGGGTTGTCCCATTTTGGCGAGGTGGCGATATGGCTCTGCGGTTCTGCGGTGTACTTGTGGACGGGGATTTTGACGGCTATTTTCCTGCTTCCGTATAATTTCGCTCTGGCGGGTACAATGAAGTCGTCAGGAATATGGCTGGCGGCAGCCATGCTCCCATTGGGGGCAGTTGCGTCCTGTTCCGTGGAAAACCTGACTGTGACGACAACGCTGCTTGCTTTATGGTGTTCATGGCGCGCATATCGGCAAGGCATTTTTGCTTCCTGGATGGGAACGGGGGCGGTCGGCTCGATTATTGGAAGTGTAGCCTGCATAGTTGCGCCTGGAAACTTTGTCCGTATTGAGGAGGATCAAGACCGTTCCTGGGCGTTTCATTTCCTCAACCAAATTGCGGGAAATATGGAAATGATTTTGTATATGATGCCAATCCTGCTGACGTTGGTACTGGCGGTTCGACTTCTCTATCTTGCGTCGGCTGAGCGTCGGGGCATTGAAGCTGCTTACGAGCCGGAAGGTGGACGTCATTATATCCTGTTGGGCATTCTTTTTGTAAGCATTGCTTCTTTTTTCACGACGGGCTTTTTTTGGCAGGCGATTGAGGCGGCTGTTGTCCATGGCGTGTTCCTGCCGTTGGGGCTGACGGATATAGTTTTGCATGAACGGTTCAATAATACGATGCAGGGGTTCGAGGAAGCTCTGATATACCTTGCCGGTGTCACCTATGTTTATCTTGTAAGCGTTCGTTCGCTAGGTCTTTTCAAAGCGCGAATCCGAAAGCTGAAAGAGATCGTTTCATGGCAGATGCTGGCGGAGGACTTTCCGGAGCTCCGCTACGCATTGTTCCTTATCGGTCTTTGTTTTTTCAATAATCTCATGATGATTGGGGCGCCGTCTTTTCCGGGACGCGCACTGTTCGGTTCGTCGATTATGCTGATTCTCGGCGTCATGGTAGTTTTGAGAATCCCGGAAGTGCGGGACCCCTTCTTTACCCTTCGGGAGGGACGGATTTGGCGTGTAGGCGGAACTTGTGTGGTTGGCTTTATCGTCATCGCGACGATGGTTGTGCTTCACAGTATTTGGAAGGAGGATGCGCTGCGGCTCGCTTATATTGCGCTGGAGGCCGGGGCAGGAGAGAAGGTTGTTTATGTGCCATACAGTGAGATTCCCGAGCGACGTCGCGTTCTTCGTCATATTGCTTATGATGATTTTGATACAGGCCTAACCCGTGAGCCTGTTAGTGACTATTACGGACTGGATAAGCTTTGTCCTGACTGGACAATGAGCGTTACAGAGATTGTCCCTGCGGTCAAGAGTGGAGTGGCGGGAGATATACGGGACAAAGAGAGATCATAAATAATGGTCGATGGAACTGTAGGAACGGGAGGAAATAAGAATGGGAGATAACACGATTGGCTTGCGGACGAGTGAAAAGAATGGCTGGACCCTTTTGTGTGTTGAGGGGCGGCTTGATCGATTGACGGCGCAGGATGCGGGCGAGAAGGCGGACAAAGTTTTTGCAGCAACGCAAAAACTCGCCGTCGATATGAGCGGGCTTGAGTATCTATCCAGTGCGGGGATTCGCGTGCTGCTTCGGCTGACGAAACAGGCGCAGGCCGAAGGCAAAGCCTTTGCGCTTGTGGCTCCGTCTGGAATGGTGAAAGTTGTACTGGCCGAGTCCCGTATGGATATGTTTGCTACGATTTATGCGTCGACGGACGAATTGCCGGTGTGATAAAGGATCAACAGCAGGGAATGGATGGCGAAAGGGAATCCAATCATGGAGCTTGATATGAAAAAGATTTTTTCTGCGGCTGCATTGGTTGCGGCGGCTGCTTTTTTGATTTGCCCGGCATCTTATTCTATAGCCGGTTCCGGCGCGGAGACATCGGAGAAGGAATCTGGGGCTGAGACGCTTTCTGCTGCGCAACGGAAACAGGATGTTCAGGGAGCTGTAAAGTTTGAACACAATCTGGATTCGTATCAACCGAAGAAAGACCATTACAATTTTTACTTTACCTATAAGATTGTCCATCCGTGGTGGGATGCGGTGGCTTTGGGCATGGAGGACGCCCAGCGGCAGTATCTCAAAAAGGGAATAACCGTTACTTACGAATATATGGCGCCAAATGCGGCCTCCGCCGCAGACCAGACGGAGAGGCTGCTTTCTGCGCAGCAGGGCGGCTATGACGTCATCGGCGTGGACGTCGCGGATGAGTCAATCATCTCTCCGATGATTGACGAGATGGTGGAATCCGGATATAAGGTAATGACTTTTTCGAGCTCTGACGCTTCCGAGGGCTGCAAACGGATCGCCTATGTCGGGAATACGCACAACTATAAAGACGGCGCGGATTTGACAGAGGCGCTTTGCGAGAAGCTGGATTATGAGGGAGAGGTAGCTATCCTCGTAGGGAGTAAAGGCGCGCCTTGTCACGAAGACCGCGCGAAAGGGGCAAAGGATACGATCGCAAAATATGGCAATATGAAAATCGCGGCGATTGAATACGATATGGACTCCGTCGACTTGGCCCACGAGCTTGCGCTGAAGATATTGCAGGAGCATCCGAGCCTTGCCGGTATCGTCTGCTGCAATATGAGCAATCCCGTCGGCGCGGCCAGGGCCGTCGTTGAAACAGGGAGCAGCGCCGTCATCGTAGGCATGGATCACGATCAGGAAGCGCTGCACTATCTGGACGACGGCGTGATTTATTGCCTCGGGGTGCAGGATTGCTATTCCATCGGATTTGAAACCCTGCAGACTGCGGTCAAAATCGCCGACGGCAATCTGCCCGGTGAAATGTTTCCGGAGAAAAGGGATGAGCCGACCACTATTATCCATCAAAAGGACGCTGCTTTTATGCTCGCGTTTCTCTATGGTGACGCATCATGATGAAGGATAAGCATATTTCATTCTCGGACAAATCTTTTGTCCTGACGGCGGTAATAGGAAGCTTGCTTGTCATGGCTGTCGTAATCGGCACTACGCTGTGGGCGTCGAAAGAGACTGCTGCGGAAACGGACGAAGCCGTGGCTGCGGTGAGTCATTTTTACCTCGAAGCGATGGCTGACCGCCGTGCGAAGATCATCACGAACCTCATCAATAACAACTTCGAGCATATGGAAAAACTGTTGCCCATGATTGCCGAGGAAGGCATTGATTCCCAGGAGAAGCTGCGGGCTATGATCGGAAAGATCAAGGCGCTGCTTTCGCTCAGGCGGTTCGCGCTTGTGGACGAGGACAACGTCGTCTATACGCAATATACTACATATACCGGAGGAAGCCGGCATGCGTTCCTGGCTGCGGACAAATTGAACAAACGGGTAATCAGTACGGTGTACCTCTATGGTTCCTCCAAACAGCTCTGTCTGGCTATCCCTACGGAGGGTCTCGTCCTTTTTGGGAAGCCGTTCAAGGCGTGCTTTGTCCAGATTGACATCGAGGAAATAGCCAGCC
>CAMVIO010000204.1 GCA_947167555.1 uncultured Selenomonadales bacterium | reverse complement strand
CCTCTTCCTCGAAGCCCCGCATCATTGATTCATCCATTGCATATCATCTCCTGTTCTTCATGGCTTTTATGCCACGTTTCGCATCCATGAGCGCACGCTTCAGGGCTGCGACGTTCGCGTAGCGATCCTCCGGGCGCAGCTTCATGCACTTGATGACAATATCATTCACCGCATCGGGGACATCGGGATTCTTTTCCTTCGGGGATACAAAGGTTTTCCATTCGCTCTCTTTGCCGAAAGCACGTCTGGAATATTCCTGTCCATATTGCGGGGGCTCCCCGCAGTAGAACTCGTACAGCATAACGCCAATGGCGAATATATCCACTTTTCCCCGCCCCATTTCACGGAAAACACGTTTTTGCTGTTCCATCCCCGTTTCCGGCGCACGATATTCTCCCGTCCCAATTTCCCGATAGGGATTGGTGATGGAAATACCAAAATCGATTAGGTAAAGCGATTTGTCCTGCGTAATCAGAATGTTCTCCGGCTTGATGTCTTTGCTCTGCATCTGATGTCGTTCCAGCGCCGTCAAAATATCGCAGAGGGAACTCATCCAGTTGAGCATCATGGATGGAGACATCATTTTTGTATTCATCCATTCGCGTAGACTTTTTCCTGTTATGAACTGCATTACAATATAAAACGTACTATTCGTTTTATCATAAAAGGTTTCATAGACGCGCGGTGTGAAGCAAGTATCTCCTTCTATCGTGAGCATCGCTCGCGCTTCATTCTGGGCAAACTTCAATGCCGTTTCCCGTTCCCGTGGCGTATTTCCCGAAATGCGCGTAGCTTTGACAAAAACCTTCCTTTTGTAAATCTCGTCCAACGCCACAAAGGTTTCTCCCGCACTGGCTTCTCTGCGCGTTTCTTCAACGGGGATATAAGAATGCTCCAATTCGAATTTCAGTTCCATTTGCTCATCTCCGTTTCCATTACGCGTTGGATTTCCGCTGCGGAAGGTCGGCTTTCCGCTACATCGTCAATTATCCTCTCCAAGAAATCGGCAACCGTGTCCGAAAGCTGCCGAGATGCAAAGACCTTGCCCATAGCCTCTTCCATTTGGGCACGATTTTTGTTGATTCTACCTGAAAGAATATCGCAAAACAAGATTCCAAGAGAGTATATATCTGCCTTTTCCCAACGATCATATTTCCAATCATTTAGGCTGATGTATTTTTTTATGCTTTCATCCTCAAGGTTGTTTTTTGCTTCTTGCACCCACGGTAAAACGGTGCCCATTTGATTCTGCTCCAACTTCGCGAAATCAAACTTCACCAGATGCGGCTTCCACCCTTTTCCCCGCGAGCGGTAATCGCATACATATACGCTCGCATGGGAAAGAAGGCGGTGATAAATGCCCATTTGGTGAAGCTCTGCCATGCACTGCGCAAGTTCCATGCAAATGGACAAACGGCTCTTCATATCAAGGGATTGCAGAAGCTCATTGGAAAGGGCATGAGGCTTTTCTTGGAAATGATAGGCGACAATATAGAAGGGGCTGCCTTGATTCTCAATAGTGCTGATTTCCACAGGGCGCACCATACAAGGAGGAAGCGCATCAATCAGCTCGTCCTGTGTCTTTTGCACAGTATCAACATTGCGGAGAAGAAATGTCGTGTCCACATCCTTCTTGTCATACTGACGAATGAGCGCATACTGCACTCCTGCCCGGCTGCCGCTGCGTTTGAAATGCGCATTGAACTCAATTTGGCATTTCGACATAGGGGCATCTGTCGGCACTCCAGCCTCATCAATATAATAAAGATGCTCTTGCCCTCGAATAGGCATCATCTCTTCGTTAAAATCCTGAAACGCTGGAACCTCTTTTTTTAGGTTCTTAATAATTTTAACAAAAATTCTATGGAATACAGCAAGTGCCTTGATGGATATATCATAGTCAATTTTTATAAATACATCTAAATTCTTTTTCCCTTCAATGTGGCTACTTGAATTTCCATACCTGCGCAGAAATTTATATGCAGACAGCCCCTTCATTTTTCCATTTAACAGTTCACATTGTGTTGTTCCAGCGATGTCGGGGAGCAAAGGAACATCATCTTCCCATCCCAATTGTCCTAACAATTCTTTACTCAAGCATATTGAAAGTTGATTGTCTAAAGAAATGTTCGGGGCTTTTATATTATTTATCCGTGCGTATTTTGAGAATAACCATCCTGCATTCGCTAATCCCACACGTTCTTTTACTAAACTCTCCAAAGCTTTCCGAACGTCAATAACCTGACTAATTCGTACATTTCTCTCTGCCTCGGCGAGATGTCGGTAAGTTTCTGGAAATGTGTCCTTGATAAATTCAAAATTCGACTCCATAGCAGCCCCTCCTGATTCATTAGGTAATCCCCGAAAACCTTGATTTCTCGGATAAATACCCTGACTCATTATATAATGCTGCTTCTATGCGCGTCAATTCTGATTTATATTCTGATGCTGCTTTCATCAAGGATTATATGGCATTTTCACTCAATGCCCTTTGAAGCCCCATATACACAAACACAGGTAGGTTTCCGAATGGTATATCTTGCAGTACGGGGGAGACTCTGTTTTTACATCTATACAAAAAAGGATCATACCTCGCCCATTCTCCCTAAATCTAGCTGATCAATTTTCGCGGACGGCGATTCCACATCCACGCGGCGCGCCACCCGTCTCTCCGCTCTCGGCAAGAGCGCCTTGGGCGATCCGGCGTCCCGCGCTTCTTCCACCGCGAACACCGCCAGCCGATGCGCGAAGGCAAAAAGCTCCCGTTCTTCCGTCGTCTCCCATCCTACGTTTTCATCGCAACTTAATTCCACTCTGACGATGGATTTTTCCATTGGCGAGAGCTGCCGCAATTCATGAAGGAAAAACATTTGCCCCGCCTCTGTCCTAAGCAGCGAAAATATGGTTTCCCTGTGGGGGAAAAACATCCAGCGATGTTTTCCCTTGGAAAAGCGAAAAATAGAGAACGAGGCATACCGCACGAAAACGCCTCCCCGTTCGCGAATCGGCACTCCCATTTCTCTCTTGATCCTTTTGACGCTTTTGGGCAGCAAGACGTCAGAATATCCCCGGACTGCCCAGCGCATCCCGTAGGCGATGAAAACCAGGCACGCCAGAAAACGCCAAGCGATGCACAACGTCGGGGAAATCCAGTACACCCACCAAGCACACGCAATGTCAAGCAAAAGCGAAAAAAGAAAACCGGACGCTCCGCCCCACTGGGAAAACGCCAACCGTTCCTTATCCGCATGGCGTCCCATTGCATACGCAATAACACCGAAAAAAAGAAATGCGCCATCCGCCTCCGAAAGTGGCGTTTTCCAAAGCACATAAATCAGCATGGGTAAAAAGGTATAGTACAAAAGGATTGCCATGGAATCCAAATGGTAGGAGAGAAAGCGTCCCAGCCGCCCCAAAAACATAAGCGCACCTCCTCTTGCCTCGAAAATCAAAAAGCATCCTCCGATTGCAAGGATGCCCGTCTTTCATCTATACAAAAAGAAGGGAGCCGGGCAGCGCCGCCAATCCTCCAAGATCAGCTTGCGTTCAGGACCTCGTTTATGTTCTTTTGTTCGCGTTCCATCCATCGCGTACAGTAAAACTACTGACTGCTTCGTCCAATGTAGCCGCATCTTCAGGCGGATCATAGCGGACGGGCGGACGCCGACCGAGCTTCCTTCCTTTTGCCAAAATTGTTATATCTCGACCGTTGTCTCCAAATCCAGCCGGTCGATTTTTGCGGACAGCGCTTCTGCCTCCTGCGTCATGCGAGCCGCGCGCTCCGCGTATTTCTTGATGTCGTATGTCGTCACCTGCACGAGCTGCGCGCCGTCCGTGCCGTAGCCGCCGCGCTCCCGTGTCCTCGGATTCCGCGCCCCCATCTCCGCGCAGAGTTTCGCCTCCCGGCGCAGAAGAATGGAGCGCTCCAACATCGAGGCGATATCCTCGCCGGACGCCGCTCCCGTCGTCCCGACGTTCGCGCGGCGGATGGCGCGCCCCGTTGCTATGAGCCGTTCCATGCAGGCGTCGATTTTTTCCGTCACCTCGTCCGCCGTCACGTCGATGAAATCCTCCGGATTCTCCCCCGGCATGACGGTCACCACCGCCACCTGCGCCCGTTTCTCCGCCAGCGACGCCAGTTCCTTGCCCAGCCGCGCCTTCAGCACCCGCGCGTCCTTCAAGCTCATCGTTTCCATGAAAATCAGCCTCCTTGTCCGTCGTCATATCCTATACAAAAATCATACCATATCGCCACTGATATGCTCCCCTTATGAGAGACAGTGAAAAAACAAAACTGTCATCATAAGGGG
>CAMVIO010000203.1 GCA_947167555.1 uncultured Selenomonadales bacterium | reverse complement strand
CGCCCGGGCGGGCAATCCTGGACAATAAAGAAGTCATCATGTAAGGAAGGTGTTACGTTATGGCCAACGAAGAGATTATCCGCGCATTCCATTTGATGTGGGACGGATTCCCCGAGCCGATCATGCTGATCAGGAAGAGCCGGGAAATCGTCGCCGCGAACAAGAAGGCAGAGGCCTTCGGCATCAAAGTGGGCTCAAAGTGCTCGTCCTACGGCAAGCCGGAGCAGCACAAGGGCTGCCGTGCCAATGAGGCGGCGGACGAAAAGAAGACGATTGCCGTCACCTACAAGGGGCCATTCGGCAAAGACGCTTACGGTTATTGGATTCCGTTGCCGGAGCAGCCGGAGTATATCCTCCATTTCAGCGTCGGCATCACGATGGAATACGAAGAAGCGAAGAACGTGACAATTACGAAGGATGTACTGAGCAAATAAGGAAAAGCGCGGCGGCGTCTGCGAAGGAGTGGTTGGATGGAGCTTCGTGTGCTCAAATATTTTCTTGCCGTCGCCCGTCATGAGAATATCAGCCGGGCGGCGGAGGAACTGAACCTGACGCAGCCGACCCTTTCCCGGCAGCTCGCGGAGCTGGAGGAGGAGCTGGGGGCGGCGCTTTTCGTGCGCGGCAAGCGGAAAACGCAGCTGACGGAAGCCGGGATGTTCCTGAAGATGCGGGCCGAGGAAATCACCGCTCTCGCCAACAAGACACTGGAGCAGTTCGCCCACGCGGACGAGATGGTTGAGGGGGACGTTTATATCGGCTGCGGCGAGACGGAAGGGATGCGGGAGATTATTCGCGCCGTCGCGCCTCTGCACACCTCCTATCCCCGGATTCGCCTCCATCTGACCAGCGGCAACGAGGAAATGGTGACCGACCGGCTGCAAAAGGGGCTTCTGGATTTCGGGCTGCTGTGCTGCGCCGCGCCGCCGGTGGAGTACGCCTATCGGCAGCTTTCCCATGAGGACGTCTGGGGGTTGTACCTGCGCCAATCGAATCCGCTGGCGGCACAGAGAGGGATCCGCGCCGAAGAATTGACGCGGGAGCCGTTGATCGTTTCGCGGCAGGCAATGGAGGCAAAGGAGTTTGACCATTGGCTGGGGCGCCGTGCGGAGGAACTGAACGTCGTGGGCACTTATAATTTGGTATACAATGCGCGCTTCATGGCCGAGCAGGGCTTCGGCAGCATCCTGAGCTTCTCGGGGCTGCTTTCGACGGACGAGGATGACGAGGACGGCCTCGTGTTCCGTCCGCTCATGCCGGAGCTTCGTTCCCGCAATTATCTGATATGGAAGAAAGGACAGGTCTTTTCCCGTGCGGGGCGCCTGGTCATGGCGTGCTTCGAGGCCTCGTTTGCGGGCAGTGTATGATGCTTTTTAAGCATGGTAGATGATAGAAACTAAGTATTTGTAATATGATTCCCCTTATCCTATAATGAACTCATCAAAGAGATAAAAATGTTGATGAGCTTACGGAAAGGGGAATTTTTATTATGAAAATGTCGAAGAAAAAATCCATGCTCGTTTTGGCCGCCATGATGATCGGGACGTTTGCTTTCGGAAGCGCGGGCGCGGTTCATGCCGCGACGCCGACCCGGTCGCTGGTCGCTGCCTCGCAAATGAAAGAGGCCTCCATCCGCGATCTGGACAACGATACCCGCGTGTTCCGCGTGGACAAGTCCATCGAAGCGAAGAATGTGCGCTTCCAAAACCGCTACGGCTTCGAGGTCGCCGGGCATCTCTATCTGCCGCAGGGGTTTGACGTCAAGAAACAATACAAGGCCGTTGTCGTCACGGGACCCTTCGGCGCCGTCAAGGAGCAGGCCTCCGGCCTCTACGCGCAGGAAATGGCAAAGCACGGATATGTGGCCGTGGCTTTCGATCCTTCCATGACCGGCGAGAGCGGCGGCACGCGGCGCAATATGGGCTCGCCGGAAATCTTCACCGAGGATTACCATGCGGCGGTGGATTTCGTGACGAACCTGAAATTCGTCAACCCGGAGCAGGTGGGCGCCATCGGCATCTGCGGGCTGTCCGGCATGGCCATCACGGCGGCGGGCAGCGACAGCCGCATCAAGGCGGTGGCGACCTCGGCCATGTACGACATGAGCGAGAGCATCAGCGACCATTACAACGGCGCCTATTACACGACGGAGCAGCGCGAGCTCGTGAAAAAGCACCTGGCGAAGATGCGCGACGAGGAGGCCAAGACGGGCAAGTCCATCCGGGGCGCCCATGAATTGGAAGTGGACGCGAAGGGCAGCGTCCTGACCTTTGACACTATGTTCCCCGACAAACTGCCGGCGGACGCGAACCCGGTCATCCGGGATTTTTACGGCTACTATGTGGGCCGCGCCTACCATCCGAGAGCCATCAACTCGAACACGCTGGCCTGGGATTCCACAACGCCCTACGGATTCTTCGATTTCAATCTGATGGACAACATCGACGAGCTGGGTGAAACGCCGGTCCTCCTGATTACCGGCGACAAGGTGCACTCCAAGTATTTCTCGGACAACGTCTACGAAAAGATCGCGGGGCCGAAGGAAGAGATCGTCGTGCCCGGCGCGACCCATGTGGACCTCTACGACCAAATGGACAAGATTCCGTTCGACCGTTTGCTTGCGTTCTTTGACGAGAACCTGAAATAACCGGAGAGGGAGGAACGGCTTGCTTACCGACGAAGCAGGCCCTTTCTTATAATAAAGGTGGTACGCATGAACAACAAAAATCTGCTTATATTTATCCTGATGACGGGCGTGTTCGGGATTCTCAACACGGAAATGGGCTTTATCGGCATCCTGCCCTATATCGCGGAGCGGTACGGCGTGACGGTGGTGCACGCGGGGCTTTTGATCAGCCTGTTCGCGCTGGGGGTGGCGATTGCCGGGCCGACCATGCCGCTGTTTTTCTCCCGGTTCAACCGGAAATCGGTCATGCTGCTGGTGCTGGGGCTTTTCACGGTCTGCAACGTGATCTCGGTCTTTGCCGGGGATTTCAATTTGCTGCTGGCGGTGCGCGTGCTGCCCGCATTCTTCCATCCGGTCTATTGCTCCATGGCCTTTACCGTGGCGGCCATGATCGCGGGGGAGAAAGACGCGCCGAAAGCCGTGGCGAAAATCAATATCGGCGTTTCGGCGGGCATGGTGGCGGGCGTTCCCGTCAGCAATTTTCTCGCGGAAAACATTTCCCTTTCCGCGTCCATGGCTTTTTTCGCCGTCGTGACTTTCCTGGTTTTCCTGGCGACATGGTTTTTCGTGCCTTCCATGCCGCCCGCGGAACGCATGACTTACGGCAGCCAGCTTCGCGTCCTGAAAAAGCCCATGCTCTGGGCCTCCGTCGTCGCCGTCATTTTCCTGAACGGCTCCGTATTCGGCGTGTTCAACTATATGGCGGAGTATCTGGGGAATGTCGCGGGGCTGGCCCCGTCGCTGGTCAGCGCCACGCTGTTCGTCTATGGCGTCTGCAATATTTTCGGCAGCATGATTGCGGGGCGGCTCCTGACGCAAAATCCCCTCGGCACGGTGAAGCTCTTTCCCTTTGCCGTGGGGCTGGTGTATCTGCCCTTCCTTTCGGGTGGCCACGCGCCTGCGATGACGGCGCTGCTCGTCGTGCTTTGGGGACTTTTGGGCGGCGTCAACGCCAACATCAACCAATTTTGGATTTTCCGCGCCGCGCCGGAAGCGCCGGACTTCGCCAACGGTCTTTTCCTGACGGCGGCGAATCTCGGCTGCATGGCCGGCACCGCGTTCAGCGGCGTCTTTATCGAAGCGATGGGCACGCAATTCGTTTTCCTGGGCGGCCTCGCCTTCGCCGCTCTCGCCGCCGCCACCGTCTGGGGGCAAAGCTGTCGCCCGGCCATGAACCCGCTGGGCGGCGCCGCGGCAGGCGTGAACGGGTAATCGGAGGGACAGCGGATGCAAAAACTTCTTATGGCCTGCCTGCTTTTCGCTGCGCTTTGCGTTTCCATGGGCTGCGGCAAAGCCGCCCCGCCGGCGGACGCGTCGACGTCTTCATCGCAGGAAAAGGAGCAAATCACGTTGAAACAGAAAAAATCCGTGGAAATCCGCGCAGGCGGAAAAACATTCTTGGCCGTCCTGGAAGACAATGAGGCCGCGCGGGCGTTTTCCGCGAAGCTGCCTCTGACGGTCACGATGACGGAACTGAACGAAAATGAGAAGTATTATAGGCTGCCGGAACGATTGCCGTATTCCGACCAAAAAGTCGGAACCATTCACACCGGTGATTTGATGCTGTATAATGGAAACTGCATCGTGCTCTTTTATCGGGATTTTTCCACGAGCTATTCCTATACGAGGCTGGG